>NZ_JAHVCI010000065.1:0-19358 GCF_019265565.1 Cellulomonas sp. PS-H5 | reverse complement strand
GGGCGCGCCGGGCGCGGGGCTCGGCGGGGCGGCGGCGGGGCCGGGCGTCGCGGGGCCGGCGGGCGTCGGGGGCCCGGCCGGTGTCGGCGGCAGCGGGGCGGGGTCGGCGTGCACCCGCCAGGCATACCGTCATCGGGCGTCCCGCGCGTGTCGAACGGCTGAACGCGCCGTGACGCGGGCGCCGGCGTCACCCGTCCGCGTTGCCGCCCGCGCGGTCCCTGCCTACGGTCCGGCCATGACCTCCACCGTCCGGATCGGCATCTCGGGCTGGCGGTACGCGCCCTGGCGCGGGGTGTTCTACCCGAAGGGGCTGCCGCAGCGCCGCGAGCTCGAGCACGCCTCCCGCCACCTGGGCACCATCGAGATCAACGGCTCCTTCTACGCGCTCCAGCGGCCGGAGTCGTACCAGGCGTGGCGCGCGGAGGTGCCGGAGGACTTCGTGTTCTCGGTGAAGGGCGGCCGGTTCGTCACGCACATGAAGAAGCTCGCCGACGTCGAGGTGCCGCTGGCCAACTTCTTCGCCTCCGGGGTGCTCGCGCTGGGCCCGGCGCTCGGGCCGGTGCTCTGGCAGCTCCCGCCGACGCTCGGCTACGACCCCGACCGCCTGGCGCGGTTCTTCGACCTGCTGCCGCGGACGACCGCTGCCGCGGCGGAGCTGGCCGGGCGGCACGACGAGCGGCTCGACGACCGGGCGTTCACCACCACCGACGCCGACCGGCCGCTGCGCCACGTGCTGGAGGTGCGGCACGCGTCCTTCGAGACGCCCGAGTTCCCGGCGCTGCTGCGCGAGCACGGGATCGGGCTGGTCGTGGCCGACACCGCCGGTCGCTGGCCGTACCTGGAGGACGTCACGTCCGACCTGGTCTACGTGCGGCTGCACGGCGACTCCGAGCTGTACGTCTCGGGCTACGACGCCCCGGCGCTCGACCGGTGGGCCGTACGGGTGCGCGCGTGGGCAGCGGGAGGGGAGCCGGAGGACGCGCACCGGCTGGGCCCGGCAGCCGCGGCGGCGCCGGAGGGGCGGGACGTGTTCGTGTACTTCGACAACGACACCAAGGTGCGCGCCCCGGTCGACGCGATGGCCCTGGCGGCGCGCCTGGGCGTGGGGCCGCTGGTCACCCCGGCCTGACCAGGGCCGACCCGGGGTCGCCCGGGGGCCGGCGGGCCCGCATCGCCCTGTCCGGCACCCGACAGTGGAACGTCATGACCGACACGCCGACGGCGTGTCGGTCACGACGTTCCACCGTCCCGGGCGCGGGCGCGGGCCCGGGGCCCAGGCCCCGGGGAAGGGAGCGAGGGCGGGCGCGGGCGCCGGGTCGGGCCGGGTCAGCCGCGGCCGCGGAGGCGGTCGATCTCGCGGCGCTCGCGCTTGGTCGGCCGGCCCGCGCCGCGGTCGCGCTGCGCCGCCACGGCTACCTGCTCCGGGGGCGGGGGCGCCGGGGTGCGGTCGACGTAGCACCGGGCGGCGGGCTCGGCGCCGACGCGGCGCTCCAGGACGTGCGCGACCTCGACGATCCGCTCGGGACCCTCGCCGCGGACCCGGACCTCGTCACCGACCTTGACGGACGTGGCCGGCTTGGCGCGCTCGCCGTTGACCCGCACGTGGCCGGCGCGGCACGCGGTCGCCGCCGCGGCGCGGGTCTTGGTGAGCCGGACCGCCCACACCCAGCGGTCGACGCGCGTGGACGGCGGGCCGGCGGGCAGCGGCTTCGCGGCGGGGGCGGGGGAGCCCGATGCGCCCGAACCGGGTGCACCCGGGCCCCCGGCGAGGGCGTCCGTGCCGGGGAGGCCCGAGGCGCCGGACGCGCCCCCGCGCGCGGCCTCGGCCGGCTGACCGGTATTGCGGCCGGGTCCGCCGCCGTCCGCCCGCTCGTCGCTCAGCACGTCGCCGCTCCGGTCAGGCCGCGGCCCGGGCGGTGCCGAGGATCTCGGCCGCGTCGTGCCCGCCGGGCTGCTCGCCGGCGGCCGCGGCGGCCTCGGCCAGCCGGAGCAGCGCCGCGTTGAGCGGCGTCGCGACCCCGTGCAGCCGGCCGAGCAGCACGATCTCGCCGTTCAGGTACGCCGCCTCGATCGACCCGGCGCCGCGCACCAGGCTCTGCCAGGACGACCCGCCGCGCCGGGTGACGCCCGGCAGCTCCACCAGCGTGAAGTCGCCGCGGGCCGCGGCCTCCTCCTCGGGGGAGGTCGGCTCGATCCCCGCCGCCGCGAGCACCGCGCGCGCCTCGGCGACCGTCGCGGTCAGCAGCTCCTTCGCGGCCGGCTCGCGCACCGGACCGCACAGCGCCTCGACGGCGTTCCCGAGGTTGCTCAGCAGCTTGGCGTACTTCCAGGCCATGACGTCCCGCACGACCGGCGCGCGGAACCCGACCGCCTCCAGGTCCGCGCTGACGGCGGCCAGGTCCGGGTCGGCGTCCCCGCCGGGGAACGAGCCCACCGTGAGCACGCCGGTCACCGGGCTGCCGGCCGCCGACACCCGGCCCGGCTCGAGGAACGTCGCGGGCAGCCACACGCACATGCCGGCCACCCGGGCGAACCGGCGCAGCGCGGTGCGCTCGTTGTCCACGCCGTTCTGCGCGCACACCAGCAGCAGGTCCTCGCCCGCGGTCCGACCGCCGGCGACGGGGCGGCCGGCCCACTGCGCCGTCGTCGCGGCGGTGTCCTGACCCTTCACGGCGAGCACGAGCACGTCGTCGGGGCGCAGCTCGACGTCCTCCGGCCCGGCGGCCGTCGCGGCCCGGACCACCCGGGCGCCGGCCGGGGTCGTGAGGTGCAGGCCGTCCGCCCGCAGCGCGTCGAGGTGGGCGCCGCGGGCGACGAGCACGACCTCGCGCCCCGCCTCCGCCAGCAGCCCGCCGATGGTCCCGCCGACCGCGCCGGCGCCGATGATCACGTATCGCACGCGCGCCACCGTGCCACACGCGGGGCGCTCGCGGCGCCCTGGGCCGGTCGCCGGACGCCCGGGTCCCGGGTGCGAGCCGTCCCGGGCGCCGACGTACGGTGGAGGTCATGACCTCCTCTGTCGTCGCCATCACCGGCGGCCATGTCGTCCCTGTCTCCTCCGACCCGATCGACGGCGGCACCGTCCTCATCCGTGACGGCCGCATCGAGGCCGTCGGCGCCGACGTCGTCGTCCCCGAGGGCGCGACCGTGATCGACGCGACCGGCCGCTGGGTGCTGCCGGGCTTCGTCGAGGCGCACGGCCACGTGGGCATCCACGAGGAGGGCGAGGGCGTCGCGGGCAACGACACCAACGAGATGACCGGCCCCGACATGGCGGCCGTCCGGGCGATCGACGCGGTCAACATCGACGACGAGGGCTTCCGCGACGCGCTGTCCGGCGGCGTCACGTCGGTCGTCGTGAAGCCGGGCTCGGGCAACCCGATCGGCGGCCAGTCGGTCGCGATCAAGTCCTGGGGCGGTCGCACCATCGACGAGCAGGTCATCAAGGCCGCCGTCTCCGTGAAGTCGGCGCTCGGCGAGAACCCCAAGCGGGTGTACGCGGAGAAGAAGCAGACGCCGTCGACCCGGCTCGGCACCGCGCTGATCATCCGGCAGGCGTTCACCGACGCCCAGCACTACCGCGCCGCGCGCGCCGCCGCCGAGGCCAAGGGCGAGCCGTTCAAGGTCGATCTCGGGCTGGAGACGCTCGCGCGGGTGCTGGACGGCGAGCTCGCCTGGGACCAGCACGCGCACCGGCACGACGACCTGGTGACCGCCATCCGGCTCGCCGACGAGTTCGGCTACCGCCTGGTGCTCAACCACGGCACCGAGGGCCACAAGATCGCCGACGTCATCGCCGAGCGCGACATCCCGGTGATCTTCGGCCCGATGTTCACCTCGCGGTCGAAGGTCGAGCTCCGGGACCGCGCGATCGCCAACCTGGCCGCGCTCGCGAAGGCCGGCGTCCGGGTCGCGATCACCACGGACCACCCGGTGGTGCCGATCAACTTCCTGGTGCACCAGGCGACGCTCGCGGTGAAGGACGGCCTGCCGCGGGAGACCGCCCTGGAGGCGCTGACGGTCAACCCGGCGTCGTTCCTCGGCCTGGACGACCGGGTCGGTGCGCTGGAGCCGGGCCGCGACGGCGACGTCGTCATCTGGTCGGGCGACCCGCTCGACGTGCACGCCCGTGCCGAGCAGGTCCTCATCGAGGGTCGCACGGTCTACACCTGGGACGACGCGACCCGGACCGCCCACGTGGTGGAGCGGTCGGAGCGCTTCAGCGCCTGACACGGGCGGGCGGAGGTTCATGGGCGGCGCTCAGGGAGGGTTCAGCGACCTTCCGGGATCGGGGCGTTCTCTTGCTCCTGTCGGCGCCACAGCGGCGCCCCGCAGGAGGTGTCCTCATGGACCAGCACGACCAGGCCGCTCAGCCGACCGACCCGCAGCCCGCCGCCCCGCCCGCCCCGCCCCGCTCCCGCCGACTCCGCACCGCCGTCGGGCTGGTCGCCTCGGGCGCCGTCGCCGGGGCCCTGGTCCTCGGCGGGTCGGCGGTCGCGCTCGGCTGGCCCGCGAGCACGGACGGCACCGGGCTCACCGCCTCGGCGGGCCCTGACGGCTCCGCGTCCGGCCTCCGCGGCTGGAGCGGCTCGACGGGGTCGCAGGGCGGCTCGTCCTCCGGCTCCGGGTACGGCGGCTCCGCGCCCTCGACCGGCCTCCCCGGCTCCTCGTCCGGCTCGGCGTCGACCGGCACCGGCACCCTCGACACCAGCACCGCCACCGAGGCCCAGCAGCAGGGGGTGGTGCTGATCGACACGGTGCTCGGCTACCAGTCGGCCGAGGCCGCGGGCAGCGGGGTCGTGCTCACCTCCGACGGCCTCGTGCTGACGAACAACCACGTCGTCGAGGGCGCGACCGAGATCACCGTGACGATCGGCACCACCGGCGAGACCTACACCGCCCAGGTGGTCGGCACCGACGCGACCGCCGACGTCGCCGTCCTCCAGCTCCAGGGCGCGTCCGGCCTGACCACCGCCACGCTCGACTCCGACGACGACCTCGCCGTGGGCGACGCGATCACGGCGGTCGGCAACGCCGAGGGCGGCGGCGTGCTGCTCGCGGCGGACGGCACCGTCACCGCGCTCGACCAGTCGATCACCACCCAGGCCGAGGGCGTCTCGTCCGGGGAGTCGCTGACCGGGCTGATCCAGGTGGACGCGGACGTGGTCTCGGGCGACTCCGGCGGTGCCCTGCTGGACGACCAGGGCGAGGTCGTCGGCATCACGACCGCCGCGTCCTCCGGCTCGTCGGACATCACCGGCTTCGCCATCCCGATCGACGACGCCCTCGACGTGGCGACCCAGATCGTCGCGGGCCACGACTCCGACACGATCACGCTCGGCTACCCCGCGTTCCTCGGGGTCCAGCTGGCGACCGGCGCCACCACGACCGTCCCGGGTCTGGACGGCCTCGGCGGGACGACGGGCTCGACGGGCGCGGGCGCGACGGTCGCGGGCGTGATCGACGGCACCCCGGCGGCGCAGGCCGGCCTCGCGGCGGGCGACACGATCACCGCGGTCGACGGCACCGCTGTGGCGGACGGCGACGCCCTGAGCGCGGCGCTCGCGGCGCACGCCCCCGGCGACCAGGTCACGCTGACCTGGACCGCCGCCGACGGCACCGCGCAGACGGCGACCGTCACCCTGATCGCGGGCCCGGCGGACTGACCGCCGTCGACCCGCCGGCGCGCCCGGCCTCTCCCTGCGGAGGCCGGGCGTCGTCGCGTCGGCGCGCCGTCCCGCGGCTCGCGATCTCCCGTTTGACAACGATGTAGAACCGTCGGGAGAGTGGCGCGGGCAACGGTGCACCGCTCACGGCGAGGAAGTCCCATGACGCACGCGACCACCCCCGCGGACCCGACCGCGACCCCCACGACCGGGCTCGGGGCGCACGCCGGACCGGTGGCCCCGCGCGCCACCGAGCGCCTGACCCAGCGCCCGCTGCCGGCCACCTCGGTCCGGCTCGACCCCGCGGGCCACCTGGGCCGCTGGCAGCGCCTGAACGCCGACGCCACGCTCCCGCACAGCATCGAGATGCTGGAGGACAGCGGCGCCCTGCCCAACCTCCGCCGGGTCACGGGCGAGCACGACGGCCCGTTCGTCGGGTACCAGTTCGCCGACTCGGACGTCTACAAGGTGCTGGAGGCGATCGGCTGGGAGATCGGCCGCACCGGGACCGACGCGTTCGACGGCTTCCTCGACCGGACCCTCGACCTGCTCGCCCGGGCCCAGGACGCCGACGGCTACCTCAGCTCGTTCGTCCAGGTCGACCGCCCGGACCAGCGGTGGGCGGACCTGCGCTGGGCGCACGAGCTGTACTGCGCGGGCCACCTGATCCAGGCCGCGGTCGCGCTGCACCGCGGCGCCGGCCGGGCGGACTACCTCGCGCTGGCCCGCCGGTACGCCGACCTGGTCGTCGCGACCTTCGGGCCGGACGGTCGCGCCGGGTACTGCGGCCACCCCGAGGTGGAGACCGCGCTGGTCGAGCTGTACCGGGAGACCGGTCACGAGCCCTACCTCGCGACGGCCCGGCGGATGGTCGACGAGCGCGGCCAGGACCTGGCGCTGCTCGGCCCGGACCGGCTCGGCGCGCACTACTTCCAGGACCACGCGCCCGTCCGGGAGTCGCCCGAGGCGACCGGGCACGCCGTCCGGCAGCTCTACCTGGACGCGGGCGTCACCGACGTGTTCACCGAGCAGGGCGACGTCGCGCTGCTGGCCGCCATGCGCGCCCAGTGGGACTCGGCGCACCACCAGAAGATGTACGTCACCGGGGCGATGGGCTCGCGGCACTTCGACGAGTCGTTCGGCGACGCCTACGAGCTGCCGCCGGACCGCGCCTACGCCGAGACCTGCGCCGCGATCGCGGACGTGCAGTGGTCGTACCGGATGCTGCTGGCCGACGGCGGCTCCCGGTACGCCGACGCGATCGAGCGCGCGCTGCTCAACGCCGTCGCCGCCTCGGTGTCGGCGGACGGGCGGTCGTTCTTCTACTCCAACCCGCTGCACCTGCGCGAGGGCCACCGCGAGGAGGAGAACGCACCGTCCCGGCGGACGCCCTGGTACTCCTGCGCGTGCTGCCCGCCCAACATCGCCCGGCTGGTCGCGTCGCTGCACGCGTACCTGGCGACCTCGACCGACGACGCGCTGCGGGTGCACCTGTACTCCGCGGCCACGATCGAGGTCCCCGGGCACCTCGGCGCCGGCACGGTCCGCCTCGACACCGCGTACCCCGCCGACGGGCGCGTGCTGGTCGAGGTCGACGGCGAGCTCACCGGGTCGCTGGCGCTGCGCGTCCCCGGCTGGGTCACCGGCCTGCGGGTCACCGTCGACGGCACCCCGCTCGCCGCGACGGCCCGCGCCGACCTGCCCCTCGACGACGGCTACCTGGTGCTGCCGCCCGGCACCCGCCGGGTCGAGCTCGACCTCGACATGCCGGCCACCGCCGTCGCCGCGCACCCGCGGGTGGACGCCGTGCGCGGGTCGGTGGCGATCGTGCGCGGCCCGGTCGTCTACTGCGTCGAGCAGGCCGACCACCCCGAGGGCCCGTCGGTCGAGGACGTGCGGCTGCGCGCCGGCGGCGCCCTCACGGTCGTCCCCGGGGACGACCCGCTCCCGCGCATCGTGGCGGAGGGCGTGGCGGCGGACGCGGCGGACGTCCCGCTGTACCGCACCGGCGCGGACCTGCCGCCCGCCGGCCGCCCGGTCCGGCTCACCGCGATCCCGTACGCGCAGTGGGGCAACCGCGCCCCGGGCGCGATGCGCGTCTGGCTCCCGCTGGCCTGACGGGCGACGGCGGGCCGGGCGCCGCGCCGCCGCCCCCCTGGTGTCCCAACCGGGCGGGCGGCGCCGCGCGCGCCCCCTCACCGGGCGTCGGAGTCGGCTCCCTGGATCGCGGCCCTGCCGGCCTCGAGCCGCGCGACCGGAACCCGGAACGGCGAGCAGGACACGTAGTCCAGGCCCACCGAGTCGAAGAACCGGATCGACTCCGGGTCACCGCCGTGCTCGCCGCAGACGCCGACGGTGAGGTCCGGGCGGGTGGCCCGACCCTCCTCGACGGCGATGCGGACGAGCCGACCGACGCCCTTCGTGTCGATGGTCTCGAACGGGGACACGGTCAGCACCCCGTTCGCGAGGTACTCCGGGAAGAACGCCCCCTCGACGTCGTCCCGGGAGAAGCCCCACGTCGTCTGCGTGAGGTCGTTGGTGCCGAACGAGAAGAACTGCGCCACCTCGGCGATGCGGTCGGCCGTGAGCGCCGCGCGCGGCAGCTCGATCATGACGCCGACGGGCAGGTCGAGCGGGACGCCCCGTGCCTCGCCGACCTCGGCCATGATCCGCAGCGCCTCGTCGCGGACCAGGTGCAGCTCCATCACGGAGCCGACCAGCGGCACCATGATCTCGGCGTGCGGGGTGCCGCCGGCCTCGACGCGGTCGGCCGCGGCCTCGCAGATCGCGCGGATCTGCAGCGCGAACAGCCCGGGCACCACGAGGCCGAGCCGCACGCCGCGCAGGCCGAGCATCGGGTTGGCCTCGTGCATGCGGCGGACGGCGGCGAGCAGCTTGACGTCGTGCGCGTCCTCCTCGCCGCGCTCCCGGGCGAGCGCGACACGCACGGCCAGGTCGGTGAGGTCGGGCAGGAACTCGTGCAGCGGCGGGTCGATGAGCCGGATGGTGGTCGGCAGCCCGTCCATCTCCGTGAGCAGCGCGCCGAAGTCCTCGCGCTGCAGCGGCAGCAGGGCGTCGAGCGCCGCCTGCCGCTCCTCGTCGTCGTCGGCGAGCACGACCCGCTCGACCAGCACCCGGCGCTCCCCGAGGAACATGTGCTCGGTCCGGCACAGCCCGATGCCCTGCGCGCCGAGCGACCGGGCGCGCCGGGCGTCCTCGGCGGTGTCGGCGTTCGCGTGCACCCGCAGCCGGCGGGTGTCGTCGGCGTGCGTGAGGACGCGGTGCACGGAGCGGACGAGGTCGGCGGTCTGCTCGTCGTCGCCGGCCTGGTCGAGCGCGGCGTCGAGCCCCTCGCCCAGGTAGGTGCTGACGGGGGAGGGCACGACCGGGACCGCGCCGAGGTAGACCTCGCCGGTGGAGCCGTCGATCGCGACGACGTCGCCCTCCGCGACCTCGTGCCCGCCCACCTTCATGGACCGGGCGGCCGGGTCGATGTCGAGCGCGTCGGCGCCGACCACGCAGGTCAGGCCCATGCCGCGCGCCACGACCGCCGCGTGCGACGTCTTGCCGCCGCGCGCCGTGAGCACGCCGACCGAGGCGATCATGCCGCCGAGGTCGTCGGGGTTGGTCTCCCGCCGGACCAGCACCACGTCCTCGCCCGCGGCGGCGCGCGCCTCGGCCGTGGCGGAGTCGAACACCGCGGCCCCCACTGCGGCGCCGGGGGAGGCGGCCATCCCGGTGGTGAGCAGGGTGCGCTCGGCGTGCGCGTCGAACCGGGGGAACATCAGCTGCGACAGCTGGGCCCCGCTGACCCTCGCCAGCGCCTCGTCCATCGTGATGAGGTGCTCGTCGACCAGCTGGGTGGCGATCCGGAACGCCGCCGGGGCGGTCCGCTTGCCGACGCGGGTCTGCAGCATCCAGAGCGTGCCGCGCTCGACGGTGAACTCCACGTCGCACAGGTCGCGGTAGTGGGTCTCCAGGCGGCGCATCGCCTGGCGGAGCTCGCCGTACGCCTGCGGGGACACCTGCTCCATCTCGGCCAGGCTCAGGGTGTTCCGGATGCCGGCGACGACGTCCTCGCCCTGGGCGTTCGCCAGGTAGTCCCCGTAGTCGCCGGAGTGGCCGGTGGCCGGGTCGCGGGTGAACGCCACGCCGGTGCCCGAGGTCGGCCCGAGGTTGCCGAACACCATGCTGACGACGTTGACCGCGGTGCCGAGGTCGTCGGGGATGCGCTCGCGGCGCCGGTACAGCCGGGCGCGGTCGGTGTTCCACGACCGCAGGACGGCGACGATCGCCAGGTCGAGCTGCTCGCGCGGGTGCTGCGGGAACACGCGCCCGGACTCCGTGCGCACGATCTCCTTGTACGCCTCGACCAGCTGGCGGAGGTCCGCCGCGTCGAGGTCCACGTCCTGCTCGACGCCCTTGGCCGCCTTGGCCTTGTCGAGCGTGTCGGCGAACAGGTCGCCGTCGATGTCGAGGACGGTCCTGCCGAACATCTGGATCAGCCGCCGGTACGAGTCCCAGGCGAACCGCTCGTCGCCCGCGAGCTCGGCGAGCCCGATGACGGACGCGTCGTTGAGCCCGACGTTGAGCACGGTCTCCATCATCCCGGGCATGGAGAACTTGGCGCCCGAGCGCACGGAGACGAGCAGCGGCTCGTGGAAGTCGCCGAGCCCGCGGCCCAGCGCGTCCTCGAGCCGGCGGACGGCCATCGTGACCTGCACGCGCAGCTCGGGCGGCAGGTGCCCGGTGCGCATGTAGGCGCGGCAGGCGTCGGTGGTGATGGTGAAGCCGGGCGGCACCGGCAGGCCGAGGCGGGTCATCTCGGCGAGGTTCGCGCCCTTGCCGCCGAGCAGGTCCTTCTGGTCCTTGCCACCCTCGGAGAAGTCCTGGACATAGCTGGCCACGTGCACCTCCGGTACGACCGCGGGGGCGTCGTTGCACCCGCCCTCCCTACTCTGCTCCCCGCGCTCGCGGTCCGGTAGGGCCATCGGTACCTGGCGGAGGCGCGACCCGGCGGGGAGAATCCGGGGGCGGTCCGTCGGTGGTGGTCGGTAGGATGGGAGCACCAGTCCGCCTCGATGAATGGAGCGCACGGCGCACGCCGAGCACATGGCCGAGACCACACCCGATCGCCCGCGGCGATCGCTCCCCGGTACCGCCCGGGTCGAGCACCGGATCACGATCCCGTCGAGCGTGTCCATGGTCGAGCTCCTGGGGATGGACGACCAGGTCCTGCGCGCCGTGGAGGACGGCTTCCGCACCGTCGACGTGCACGTGCGGGGCAACGAGATCACCCTCGGCGGCCCGGCGGGGGACGTGGCGCTCGTCGCCCGTCTCGTCGACGAGCTGGTCGAGACCGCCGTCGCCGGCACGCCCCTGACCCCCGACGTCGTCACGCGCTCCGTCGCGATGCTCACCGCCGGCACCGCGACGCGCCCGGCCGACGTCCTGACGTTCAACATCCTCTCCTCGCGCGGCCGGACCATCCGGGCCAAGACCGCGGGCCAGAAGGAGTACGTCGACGCGATCGACCGGAACACGATCACGTTCGGCATCGGCCCCGCGGGCACCGGCAAGACCTACCTCGCGATGGCCAAGGCCGTGCAGGCGCTGCAGGCCCGCCAGGTCAACCGCATCGTGCTGACCCGCCCGGCCGTCGAGGCGGGGGAGCGGCTCGGGTTCCTGCCCGGCTCGCTCAGCGAGAAGATCGACCCCTACCTGCGGCCGCTGTACGACGCGCTGCACGACATGGTCGACCCCGAGTCGATCCCGCGGCTGATGGAGGCGGGCACGATCGAGGTCGCGCCGCTCGCCTACATGCGCGGTCGCACGCTCAACGACTCCTTCATCATCCTGGACGAGGCGCAGAACACCTCGGCCGAGCAGATGAAGATGTTCCTCACCCGCCTGGGCTTCGGGTCCAAGGTGGTCGTGACCGGCGACGTCACCCAGGTCGACCTGCCGTCCGGCACGACCTCGGGCCTCCGGGTCGTGGAGTCGATCCTCGACGACGTGGACGACGTCGCGTTCTGCCGGATGTCCTCCTCGGACGTCGTCCGCCACCGCCTGGTCAGCGACATCATCGACGCCTACGCACGCTGGGACAGCACCAAGAGATGAGTATCGAGGTCAACAACGAGTCCGGCCACGAGGTCGACGAGGCGGAGTTCGCCGCGCTCGCCCGCTTCGTCCTGGACCAGATGCACGTGCACCCGCAGACCGACCTGTCGATCCTGTTCGTCGACACCGAGGTGATGACGGACCTGCACGTGAAGTGGATGGACGAGCCCGGCCCCACCGACGTGCTGTCGTTCCCGATGGACGAGCTGCGCCCCGGCCGCGCGGACGAGCCGACGCCCGCGGGGCTGCTCGGCGACGTCGTGCTGTGCCCGGAGGTCGCCGTCGAGCAGGCGCGCACCGCCGGCCACTCCACGGCTGAGGAGCTGCTGCTGCTCACCACGCACGGGATCCTGCACCTGCTGGGCTACGACCACGCGGAGCCGGAGGAGGAGAAGGAGATGTTCGGCCTGCAGCGCCAGCTGCTGCTGACCTTCCTCGCAGGGCGATGACCGCCGGCGTCCCGCTCGGGCTGCTCGCGGCCCTGACGGTCCTGGCGGTGCTCGTGGCCGCGGTGCTGTCCGCGGGCGAGGCGGCGGTGCTGCGGGTCTCCCGCGGCGTCGTCGCCGACCTGCTCGCGTCGCGGCACCCCGCGGGCGAGCGCGTCCGCCGGCTCACCGAGGACCGCGCCGCGGTCGCCGGGTCGGCCGGCGTCGTCCGGCTGCTGTGCGAGATGGTCGCGGCCGTCTGCCTGACGCTCGCGATCGCCGCCTCCTCGCTGCCGTGGGCGGCGGAGCTGGTCGTCGCCGTGGCCGCCTGCGCGTTCCTCACCGTCGTGCTGGCCCGGCTCAGCCCCCGGTCGCTCGGCCACCGGTACCCCCGCCAGGTGCTCACCACCACGTCGCGGCTGCTGCTCGGCGTGCGCGCCGTCGCCGGCCCGCTGGTCCGGGTCGCGCCGGCCGCGGGCACCGACCTCGACGAGGACGAGCTGCGCGAGATGGTCGAGCGCGTGGGGGAGTCGCCGTCGATCGACGTCGACGAGCGCGCGATGGTGCGCTCGGTGCTCGGGCTCGGCGACACCCTGACCCGCGAGGTCATGGTGCCGCGCACCGACATGGTCACGACCCACGAGGCGACGCCGCTGCGCAAGGTGCTGTCCCTGCTGCTCCGCTCCGGGTACTCCCGGGTCCCGGTGGTCGGCGAGGGCGTCGACGACCTGCGCGGCGTCCTCTACCTCAAGGACCTGGTGCGCCGGATGCAGGACGACCCGGAGGGCGCCGAGGCGCCGGCCGGTTCGCTGGTGCGGCCCGCCGTGTTCGTGCCGGAGTCGAAGCCGGTCGACGAGCTCCTGCGCGAGCTGCAGGCCGGCGCCAGCCACATCGCCATGGTCGTCGACGAGTACGGCGGCATCGCCGGCCTGGTGACCATCGAGGACGCCCTCGAGGAGATCGTCGGCGAGCTCACCGACGAGCACGACCCGCACGCCCCGCAGGTCGAGGACCTCGGCGGCGGCACCTACCTGGTGCCCGCGCGGCTCGCGAAGGACGAGGTGGGCGAGCTGTTCGGCCTGGACGTCGAGGACGACGACGTCGACACCGCGGGCGGCCTGCTCGCCAAGGCGCTCGGCAAGGTGCCCATCCCGGGCTCGGCCGGCGAGATCCACGGCCTCCGCCTGGTCGCGCAGGGCACCGAGGGCCGGCGCAAGCGCGTCGCCCGGGTGCTCGTCTCCCGCGCCCCGGAGCCCGACGACGCGGACGCCCGCGAGACCGCCGACCGCCCGGCCGACCCGGCCCCCACCCCGACGGACCACTGACATGACGGAGACCCCCGTGCCCCACCGCTCCGGCTTCGCCTGCCTCGTCGGCCGGCCCAACGCCGGCAAGTCGACGCTCACCAACGCCCTGGTCGGCCAGAAGGTCGCGATCACCTCCGGGCGGCCGCAGACGACGCGGCACACGGTCCGCGGCATCGTGCACCGCCCGGACGCGCAGCTCGTGCTGGTGGACACCCCCGGGCTGCACCGGCCGCGCACCCTGCTCGGCGAGCGGCTGAACGACCTGGTGCGCGACACGCTGAGCGAGGTCGACGTGGTCGGCTTCTGCCTGCCGTCGGACCAGAAGGTCGGCCCCGGCGACCGGTTCATCGCCGAGCAGCTGGCGCAGCTGGGCCGCCGGACCCCGGTCGTGGCGATCGCGACCAAGGCGGACCTGGTGGGCAAGCAGCGGCTCGCGGAGCACCTGCTCGCCGTGTCCGAGCTCGGGGAGTGGGCCGACATCGTGCCGGTGTCCGCCGAGTCGGGCTACCAGGTCGACGTCGTCGAGCAGGTGCTCGTCTCCCACCTCCCCGAGGGCCCCGCGCTGTACCCCGAGGGCGAGCTGACCGACGAGCCCGAGGCCGTGATGGTCGCCGAGCTGGTCCGCGAGGCCGCGCTCGAGGGCGTGCGCGACGAGCTGCCGCACTCGCTGGCGGTCGTCGTCGACGAGATCGTCCCCAGGGAGACCGGCGCGGGCGAGACCCCGATGCTCGACGTCCGGGTGCACCTGTTCGTCGAGCGGGACAGCCAGAAGGCGATCGTGATCGGGCGCGGGGGCTCCCGGCTGCGCGAGGTGGGCACCACCGCGCGCCGCGGGATCGAGGCCCTGCTCGGTTCCCGGGTGTACCTCGACCTGCACGTCAAGGTCGCGAAGGACTGGCAGCGCGACCCCAAGCAGCTCGGGCGGCTGGGCTTCTGAGCACCGCGACCACGCAGCGCGAGCAGGGGGTCCCCCCGGGGGCTACCCACCACGGGGATAATCGCGACGTGCGCTACCGGACCGCCGCGGGGACCGTCGTGGGCGCGGTGGTGCTCGCCGTGCTCGGGGCGCTCATGGGTCCGCAGTGGGCGCCGGTGCCGCTCACCGACCCGCTGACGGTGCAGACGCAGTCGACGGCGATCACCGACGCGCCCGCGCTCGGGACGTACTCGGTGCGGTCGTCGGTGCTCACCGTGCAGCTGGAGGGGGCGGACGTGGAGGCCCGGCTGCTGATGCCGGTCGGGGTCGACGGGGACGTGCCGGCGGTGGTGTTCGTGCACGGCGCGGGGACCGGGAAGTTCGAGGACGCGTTCGTCGACCAGGCGCGCTCGCTCGCCGAGGCCGGTGTGGCGACGCTGGTGCCGAACAAGCGGCTCGACACCTACACGCTGCGGCACCGCGACTACGTGGCGATGGCCGACGACTACCTGCGCTCGTGGGACCTGCTGCGGGGCCTGCCCGGGATCGACCCCGACCGCGTCGGCGTGTACGCCGAGAGCGAGGGCGCCTGGATCGCGCCGGTGATGGCCGCGGACCAGCCGGACATCGGGTTCGTGGTGCTCGCGTCGGCGCCCGTCGTGCCGCCCCGGCAGCAGGCCGCGTTCGCGGTCGACTCCTACCTGCGGAACACCGGCGTCCCCCAGCAGGTGTTCCGGGCGATCCCGCGGGCGGTCGGCATGTCGCTGCCCGGCGGGGGCCTCGACTACGCGGACTTCGACGTCGCGCCGTACCAGCGCCGGACGAGCCAGCCGGTCCTCGTCGTCTACGGCACCGCGGACGCGTCGATGCCGGTGGTGCAGGGCGCCGAGCAGATCATCCGGGACCTGGCGATCGCCGGGAACACCGACTACACCGTGCGCTACTACCGGGGCGCCGACCACGGCATCCGGGTGGACGAGGTCGTGGCGCCGGCGTTCCTGCACGACCTCGCGGGCTGGGTGCAGGGGCTCCCGGCGACCGCCTCGGCCGCCCCACGGATCGCGGGGCAGCAGCCCGAGCAGCTGTACTGGGCCGGCCCGGTGCCGCAGCCGCGGTGGTTGGGCGACGGCGACGTGCTGCTGTTCCTCGTCGCGGGCGCGGTGGGCGTGCTCGTGCTGCTGCCGGTCGGCCGGCTCGCCGTGGTGGGCGTCCGGCGGGTGCGGGGCCGGGAGCCGGGGCCGGGGCGCGACCGCACGCTGACCCGGCGGCTGGCGCTGCTGTCCGCCGCCTCGGTCGCGACGGTCGTCGCGCTGGTCTGGTACCTCGTCTCCGTGGCGCGGCTGGCCGTCGGGTACGAACGCAACGGCTGGATCGTGCAGGGTGGCTGGATCGCGGTGCGCGTGCTCGGCCTGGTCGCCGTGTACGCCGCGGCGGCCGTCGTGGTGCGGCTGCGGCGGCTGCGCCGGTCCGGCGAGCCGATGGCGCACGGGGTGCTCGGGCACGTCGTGCTGTGGGGCACCTGCGCGGCCAGCGCGGCCCTGCTGGTGGTCCTGGCGTACTGGGGCGTGTACCAGCTCGGCATCTGAGGGTGGGGACGATGCGGTGCGTGGCGCCGCGACCAGGCACCATGGTGCCTGCCAGGGTGACGAGGGGAGAGCACGGGTGCGGACGACGTGGGGTTCGGCGACCGACCGCGGGCGGGTGCGCGCGCTGAACGAGGACGCGCTGCTGGCGCACCCGCCGGTGTTCCTCGTCGCCGACGGGATGGGCGGGCACGAGGCGGGCGACGTCGCCAGCCGGCTCGCGGTCGAGGAGTTCGGCGCCCTCGCCGGGCGCAGCGCGGTCGACCCGTCCGACCTGCACGCGTGCTTCCGCAGCGCCGCCCGCCGGATCCGCGGGGCGTTCGAACGCCGCGAGGGCGGCACGACGGTCGCCGGGGTGGCCCTGGGCGAGCACGACGGCGCCGCACACTGGCTGGTGTTCAACGTCGGGGACTCGCGGGTCTACCGGTGGGCGGACGGCGAGCTCGCGCAGCTGACCGTCGACCACTCGGTGGTCCAGGAGCTCGTGGACTCCGGCACGCTCAGCCGGGACGCCGCCGAGCAGCACCCGGAGCGCCACGTGCTCACCCGCGCGCTCGGCACCGGCGCCGACCCGGAGCCCGACTACTGGACGCTGCCCGCGCGCCCCGGCGACCGCCTGCTGGTGTGCTCCGACGGCGTGACCGGGGAGCTCGCGCCCGCCGACCTGGCCGACGTGCTGGACAGCGTCCCGGGCGCCGCCGCGGCCGCCGCGGAGCTCGTGCGCCGCGCCGTCGAGGCGGGCGGCCGGGACAACGCCACCGCCGTCGTCGTGGACGCCCTGGGTGACGAGCCGGACGGGACGAATTCACCCGGATGGCTCGCGTTCGGCACCGGTCCTGCCGATAGGACATGGGACGAGACGGTCGACGGGGCCACCATCCCGCGACCGCGAAGCCACCAGGAGGACCGTCGGTGATCGTGCCCGAGTACACCCCCGGCGAGTGGTACGCCGTCGTCGCGGGAGGCGTCGTGCTGCTGCTCGCCCCGTCGACCCCGCCCGAGGTCGTGCGCGACGTCTGGGCCACCGCGCCGGAGCGCGGCGGCGGCCTCGGCGCGCAGCTCGACGCCCTGGTGCGGCACGGCCTCGGCGGCCTGCACCCGTTCGCGGCGGTCGACCTGGCCGGCGGCAAGGTGCACACCGCGCTGCGCGGCGACGTGGAGGTCGAGGTCGTCCGCGGCACCCGCGCCGAGGTGCTGTCCGCGCCCGAGGTCGTGTCCTGGTCCGAGCGGTCCGTCGGCTCCGCCGAGGAGGTCACCGTCCGGGTGTCCGGTGCGGGCCGCGGCCCCGCCCTGCCCATCGTCAGCGGCGTGGTGCGCGCGTCCCGCGTGCGGGTGCGGCTGACGGGCGCCGAGCCGGCGCGCGAGGCCGAGGCCGCGCCGTCCGAGCCCGTCGTGCTGCCCGCCGCGCCGACGCCGGTCGCCGTGGCGCCCGCGCGCGCGGCGGCGGTCGAGGACGTCGCGGTCGAGGTCGTGCCGGCCGAGGTCGAGGCCGCCCCGGCTCCCGCGGCCGAGCCGGTCGCGGCCGGGTCCGCGGACGTGCCGTCCGGCACCGAGGTCGTCGAGGGCACCCCCGCCCCGGCCGAGGTCGTCGAGGGCGAGCTCGTCGAGGCCGAGGTGGTCGAAGAGGAGGCGTCCGCGGAGGACGCACCGGTCGAGGAGGACGCGCCCGCCGAGGTCGAGGAGCACGACGCCGCCGCCGAGGCCCCCGCCGCACCGGCCCCGGCGCCCGCCCCGGCACCGCCGGCGGCCGCTGCCCCGGTGCTGCCCACCCCCGCCCAGCCCTACGTCCCGCCGGCCCCGCCCGCGGCCCCGGCCCTGCCCGGCCCGGCGTCCGCCGACGACCACGACGGCCTGACGATCCTCAGCGGCGAGCTGGCGTCGATCCGCCAGCACCTGCCGTCCTGGGCCGTGTCCCAGACCGGCGACTGGCCGTCCGGCCCCGTCGTGCCCACCCCGGCGCCCGCGCCCGGCGTCTCGGGCGCGCTGCCCGTCACCGCCGCGCCCACGGCCCAGCTGCCGGTGCCCCGGCTCGCCCTGTCCACCGGGGCGCTCGTGCCCGTCGACGCCGTCGTCCTGATCGGCCGCGCGCCGCAGGCCGACCGCGCGCCTGACGGCTCCGAGGCGCGCCTCGTGACCGTGCCGAGCCCGGAGCAGGACATCTCGCGCACGCACGCCGAGGTCCGCCTGGAGGCCGGCCGCGTGCTGGTCACGGACCTGTACTCCACCAACGGCATCACCGTCGCGACCGGCACCCTGCCGCCGCGGCGCGTCACCGCGGGCGAGCCCGTCGCCGTCGCGGAGGGGGACGTCGTCGACCTGGGCGACGGCGTGACGTTCACCGTGGAGCCGGGTGCGTGAACCGACGGCGTGAGGCCTCGCAGCCGCCGCACCTGCCCGGATACGCGGTGCAGCGGCTGCTGGGCTCGGGGGGCTCGGCCGACGTCTTCCTGTACGAGCAGGACCTGCCGCGGCGACCGGTCGCGGTCAAGGTGCTGCTCGGCAGCGTGGACGCGGAGGCGCGGGAGGCGTTCGAGCGCGAGGCGGACCTGACCGCCCGGCTCTCGCACCACCCGTCGATCGTGACGGTCTACCAGGCGGGCGTGGCCGGCGACGGCCGGCCGTACCTGGTGATGGAGTACTGCGCGCGGCCCGGCCTCGGGCAGCGGTACCGCAGCGAGCGGTTCGAGGTCGCCGAGGTGCTGGAGCTCGGCGTCCGGCTGGCCTCGGCGGTCGAGACCGCGCACCGCGCCGGGATCCTGCACCGGGACATCAAGCCCGGCAACGTGCTCACCAACGACTTCGGCCGGCCGGTGCTGACCGACTTCGGCATAGCGTCCACGGTCGACGCCGGCGGCCCGGCCGTCGGGATGTCGATCCCGTGGGCCGCGCCCGAGCTGCTGGCCGCCGACCCGCACGGCGACGCGCGGTCCGACGTGTACTCGCTGGCCGCGACGCTGTTCTCCGCGCTCGCCGGCCGCTCGCCGTTCGAGCGCCCCGGCGGCCCGAACGAGGCGGCGGACCTGGTGGGTCGGATCGAGCGCGGCGCCCCGGTGCCGTTCGCCCGCGACGACGTGCCGGACCGGCTGCGCACGGTGCTGGCGCGCGCCATGGCCCGGGAGCCGCAGCAGCGGCACGCCCGGGCGCTCGACCTCGCGCAGGACCTCCGCGCCGTGCAGGCCGACCTGGGGCTGCCGGTCACCGCGCCCGACGTGGACGACCACGCCGGCCCGGCCGGAGCCCCCGCCGCCGGTGCCGCGGCGCCCGCCGACGCCACGCGCGTGCGGCCGGTCGTCGAGGTCGCCCCGCACGCCGCCGCACCCTCGCTCGCGGCCCCGGGC
>NZ_JAHVCI010000064.1:0-21195 GCF_019265565.1 Cellulomonas sp. PS-H5 | reverse complement strand
AGGCGCCGGCGCGGGGCAGGCGTGCTGCCCGCGCCGGCCGCCTCGGCGGGCCGGTCGTGGATGGTGCGCTCGCGTCAGCCCGCGATGACGACGGCGACGCCCTTGACGTCGGCCGCCTTCACCGAGCCGGTGACGGAGAGGGTGACGCTGCCGCCGCCCTGGGGGACCGTGCCCGTGAGGTGGCTGACCGAGGCGCCGGTGGAGCCGTCGGTCGGGTCCGTGTTGAGCAGGTCGATCCCGATGGTCTGGCCCTGGCAGCCCGCGGCGACGTCGTTCAGGGTCACCTGGCTGACCGTGTAGCCCTTGACCGACGCGGTGAACGCGTTGGTGAACGCGACGGCCACGCCGTTCGAGTCGCAGGAGGCCACGACGGTGGTGCCCGCGCCGAGCGCGCCGGCGGTGAGGTTGAGCTGCGCGGCGGACGCGAGGCCCAGGCCGGCGATGCCGAGGCCGGCGACGGTCAGGGCGACGACCTTCCGGCGCACGGAGCGGCGCGGGGCGGCGGGGGCGGCCGGGGCGGGGGCGGTGGCGACGGACATGGCACTCCTGGACGGGCGCGGCTCGGCGGGTCCGGCGCGGCCCGCGGAGCCGGGAGGCGGGGGCGCTGGTCCGCGTCGTCGGAGCAGGGGGTCCCGGCGGTCGCGGCTCGCGCACACTAGAGCCGCCGCACCACCCCCCGGAACGCGCTTCCTGGGTGGCAGCACCCCCGTGACTGCACGTCAACACCGACCTTGCAACATTTAGCAGGACGAATCGGACATACCGGGTGGGTGAAAAACCGAACCCCGCAGGTCAGAGCGTCGCGTCCCGGAGCGAATCCACCGGAAGGAGAGCGACCACCTGGGTGCCGTCGCCGGGCACGGAGGTGACGCGGAGGTCGCCGCCCACCAGCCGCAGCCGGTCGGCCAGCCGGGCGGTCCCCGAGGGCGCCCCCGCGTCGTCGCCGAAGCCGTGGCCGTCGTCGGAGACCCGCACCTCGAGCGCGTCGCCGACCAGGGAGACGCGCACGTCGACGACCTCCGCCTGGCCGTGCCGCAGCGCGTTGCTGATCGCCTCCTCGACGACGCGGACGGCCAGCAGCCGCTCGCTGCGGGTCAGCCGCGGGTCCGCGGGGTCGTCGACGACCCGCACCTCGTCCGAGACGCCCAGCCGCGTGTTGACGCTCCGGGGGATGCGCCCGAGCAGCGCGCGGATCGCGGGGACCATGCCGACCTCGAGCTGCTCGGGGTAGAGCATCCGGCTGGTGGTGCGGACGTCGGCCTCGCGCACGGTCTCGATCTGCTCCCGCACCTCGCGCAGCAGGGCGACGTCCTCGGCGGTGACCGCGCGCCGGTCGCCCGCCTCCCCGAGCTCCGCGACCAGCGCGTCGAGCCGGGCGACGACCAGGACCAGCCGCTGCTGCATGCTGCCGTGCAGGCCCTCGGCGACCTCGCGCCGGACCCGCACCTCCTCGTGCTGCAGCGCCGCGAGCGCCAGCTCGATCTGCAGCCGCGCCTGGGCGCGCTCGGCGACCTCGGTGCGCAGCCGGCGCTGGGACAGCATGGCGGCCAGCCCCATGGTGGCCGCGATCCACGCCACGACCGCCCCGCTGGCCAGCTCCGCGCTGATGACCTGCTGGGACGGGTCCACGTAGACGTCGAGCAGCAGCTGGAAGGCGAACCGCACGCCGGAGGCCGTGACGCCCGCGCTGAGCACGCCCACGACGACGGCGAGCGGCCCGCGCTGGGGCAGGGACACCCCGGTCACCGCCAGGATCACGAGCATCGACGCGACGGCCGTCAGGTTGGCGAGGATCCGGGTGCCGACCGGCACCATCCCGCCCTGGTTGCCGTACACCCAGGCGGTCTGCGCGGCCGCCCCGATCGCGAACACCGTCATGATCGTCCCCGCCGCCAGCAGCAGCGTGCGGCGGTCGGCGCGGACCGCGGCGGCGTCCCGCGTCAGGGCCGTGGGCATCGCGTGCGGTCCTCCCGCGGTCGTCCGGGCGCGGGTCGTCCGCGTGCCGTCGCCCGCTCCGCGGGCCGGGCCACCATACTGTCCGCGATGTCCGATTCCGCAGCCCGAACGACCCGCGTGGTGGTCGTCGAGGACCAGCCCCTGTTCCGGTCGATGCTCGAGCTCACCCTCGGGGCGGCCGACGACGTGCGCGTCGTCGCCTCCGTGGGCACCGTCAAGGAGGGGGCCGCCGCGCTGCGGCCCGGCGCCGCCGACGTCGCCGTGCTCGACATCGACCTCCCCGACGGCAACGGCATCGCGCTGGGCGTGACGCTGCGCCGGCACCAGCCCGACCTCGGCATCCTGCTGCTGTCCGCGCACGACGCGATGGACCTGCTCCTCGACCTGCCCCCGGACGTCGCTGCCGGCTGGTCGTACCTGTCGAAGACCTCGTCGACCGACGCGGCCACGCTGGTCGCCGCCGTCCGGGCCGCCGCCGAGGGGCGCACCACGCTGGACCCCGCGCTGCTCGACCGCGTCGCGCCGCGCGCCGGCTCGGCCGTCTCGCGGCTCACCGACCGGCAGTACGCCGTGCTGCGCCTGCTGGCGCAGGGCCTGTCCAACGCCGGCATCGGCGAGGCGCTGCGGATCACCGAGAAGTCGGTGCAGAACCACATCAACGGCATCTACGCGACGCTCGGCATCGACGCCGACCCGTCGCGCAACCCCCGGGTCACCGCCGCGCTGCGGCTGCTGGAGGAGACCGGCCCCGTCTCCTGAGGTCCGCGGGCACCCCGGACCGCGCACCCCCTCGACGCCGCCCCGCAACGCGGCGCACGATGGTCCGGCCGCACCGACCACGAGGGGGACGCATGGAGCGCGCGGACGTCATGGGCTGGGTCGCCGCCTACGAGCGGGCGTGGCGGGAGGACGACGCCGGGTCGCTCGGCACGCTGTTCACCGACGGCGTGCGGTACCTGCGCTCGCCCTACGAGCCGGCGCTCGAGGGGCTGGCGGCGGTGCAGGAGTTCTGGCCCGACCCGACGCCGTTCACGCTGGACGCGCAGGTGGTCGCCGTCGAGGGCGCGGACGCCGTCGTGCGCGCGGAGGTGCGGTACGGCGGTGACGAGCCGCAGGAGTACCGGGACCTGTGGGTGCTGCGGTTCGCCGAGGACGGACGGGTCGACCACTTCGAGGAGTGGGCGTACTGGCCGGGGAAGTCCTTCACCGCGAGCGACGGCTGACCCACCGGTCGGGATCGTTGGCATCCGATCGGGTGAGCCGGTTGGCCCCGGCGGCCGGACCTGGCTAGAGTGGGCCACGCCCTCGGTCGCCTGCCCCCTGCGCGGCCGAGGGCTTCTTCATGCCCGGGACGCGCCGGCGGCTCAGCGCTCGCGCCACTCCACGGCGCCGCACAGCGTGCAGCGCGCGACGACCATCCCGAACCGCAGCGGGCTCGTGTCGAGGTGCCAGCCGGGGCGGGTGCACGACGGCGCGTGCTCGGCGGGGTCGAGCGGGTGCAGCGGGCGGCGCGCGAGGGTCGCGGTCATGGTGGGCCTCCAGTCGGTGTCGACCGCCATGTTCGACCGCCGCCCGCCCGATGTGAGCGGTCCCGCGCCGTCGTCTGGGTGCTGACACCTTCCTGCCGCGGAACCGCCATCCGCCGGACACCGCGCGGCCACCGGTGGGCCGCGCAGTGTCCGCGCGCCGCCGCGCACCGCCCGCGTCAGAGCACCAGCCGCTCCAGCAGGCCGAACTCCGGGTAGGGCTGGTCCCAGTCGCCGAAGTGCCCGTCGTCGCGGACGACGAGGGTGCCGCCCAGCCGGTCGAGGAGCTCGCGCCCCTGGGTCGCGTCGCAGCCGTAGGGGTCGACGACCGAGTTCACGTAGACCAGGTCGCCGGCGTGCGCGCGGATCCGCTCCCAGTCGTACGACTCCTGCAGCACCGGCTCCTCGGCGTCGTTCGGCCGCCGCCAGTACCCCGCGACCAGCACCGCCTGCGCCACGGGCGCGTCCAGGTGCTCCAGCAGGGCCAGCAGCAGCGCCGCTCCGCCGGAGTGCCCGACCAGGACGGTGTCGGCGTCGAACCGGTGCGCGGCGAGCACCCGCGGCAGGAACGTCGCGACGGGCTCGACGTTGAGCTCCGGGTACGCGGGGCGCTCGACGGCGTAGCCGCGGGCCTCCAGCCGGCCGGCCAGCCACGGGTACCAGACGTTGCCGGGGTTCCCGCCGGTGCCGTGGAACACGATCGCGCGCGTGGGCATGGCGCTCAGTGTGGCCCCGCGCCCAGCTCCCGCGCCACGAACTCGACGGCCTCGCGGTCCTGCTCCGGCCCGCCGGACTCGTGCCCGTTGTACCGCCAGACCCGCAGCTCCTTCGGCCCGCCCCACGCGCGGTGCGCCGCCACGACGGTCGACGGCGGCACGATCACGTCCATCAGCGCGACGGAGAACCGGGCCGGCGCCCGCCCGCGCCGCGCGAGACCGACGCCGTCCACGTAGGACAGCGTGCGCAGCACCCGGTCCTCCGCGCCGCGGTGCACCCGCAGGTACTCGACCACCTCCGCGAACGGCCGGTTGTCGGTGATCCCGACGGCCCGGGCGACGTCGCACAGGAACGGCACGTCCGCGACGACGGCGGAGACGTCCGCGAGCGCGCCGGCCGCGATCGCCATCGCGCCGCCCTGGCTGCCGCCGACCACCGCCACCCGGTCCGGGTCGACGCCGGGCAGGGCGCGCGCCGCGTCGACGGCGCGCACCGCGTCGGTGAGCAGCCGCCGGTAGTAGTAGGTCTCGGGGTCCTCGATCCCCCGGGTCATCACGCCGGGCGCCTGCGGGCCGGTGCCCCACGGGTCGGGCGTCTCGCCGCGGCTCCAGCCGGAGCCCTGGCCGCGGGTGTCCATCTGCAGGTGCGCGAAGCCGGACGACGACCACAGCAGGTTCTCCCACGGCGCGCCGCGGCCGCCGCCGTAGCCGACGTACTGCACGACGACCGGCAGCGGGCCGTCGACGCCGGCCGGGCGGCGGTACCAGGCGCGCACCGGGTCGCCGCCGAAGCCGGGGAACGTCACGTCCCAGACGTCGACCGTGGTCAGCGGGGTCGGCTCCGCAACGAGCACGGGCGGCGCGTCGTGCCGGCGGCTCTCGGCGAGGGTGCGCGCCCAGAACTCATCGAGGTCGGCGGGCTCCACCAGGGTGCTCGCGTGGTCCCAGAGGGCGGGCTCGGGCAGGTCCTGGAACACGGGTCTCCTGTCGGTGGTCCGGGTCGCGTCGGTGCGGTCGTCCGGGTGCGTCAGCGCACGGGCGAGTACACCACGGACCGGACGTGCGCCACGGTCGTCGTCGGCCGGCCCGCGCTGGTGGCGAGCACGCCCGCCCAGAGCCCGAGGAACCCGCCGGTCGCGACGCTGTCGAGGGTCCGGGCGTCCGCGGTGGCGACGAGCACCGGGGCGTCGTCGCCGGCGGCCGCGAGCAGCCGGAGCTCGGGCCCGCGGGCCTCCAGCACGAGCGTCAGGTCGGCCTCGGCCGCCCCGCCGAACCCGACCTCGCCGAGCACGCGCTCCGCGGCGCCCGCCCGCACGTGCCGCACCCGGGCGGTCCGGGCACCCGCGGGACCGGCCGTCACCGCGAGCAGCACGTGGTCCTGCTCCGACTGCCGCACGGCCAGCGCCACCTCCTCACCCTCGCGGAGGTCGGCGGCGACGCGGACCGCCAGGTCGGCGTCCGGGTGCTCGAGCCGGAGCCCGAGGTACGCGGGCACGTCGAGGTCGGCGAGGGTCGCCGGACGCAGGGGCAGGTCCCAGCCGTCGCCGGCGGGAGTCGCCACGTCCTCGGGCAGGGCGCGCACGGCCGTCCACCGGAGGTCGCCGGGCGGCACCGGCCCGGACTGCCGGCCGGAGACCACCCGGTCGCCCGGCCAGCCCGGGACCTCCGGGACCTCGACGACGGGCGGGATCCGGCCCACGCCGGGCGCGAGCACGGGCCAGCCGTCCTCCCAGGCCACGGGCACCAGGAACGTCTCCCGGCCGAGCGGGTAGTGGTACCCGCCGGAGGTGCGCATCGCGAGCAGCACCGCCCACCACGAGCCGTCGGGCGCCTCGACCAGGTCGGCGTGCCCGGCCGCCACGACGTCGACGCCGCGGCCCAGGTGCCGGTGGGTCAGCACCGGGTTCGAGGGGTTCCCGCGGTACGGGCCCTCGACCGCGTCGGCGCGCGCGACGCACACCGCGTGGTGCACCTCGGTCCCGCCCTCGGCGGCGACCAGCAGGTACTCCCCGCCGACCCGGTACAGGTGCGGCCCCTCGGCCCAGACCGCGCCGCGGACCGCCCCGGTCCAGATGACGTGCTCGGGGCCGACCAGGGCGCGGGTCGCGGGGTCGAGCTCCCGGAGCCACACCTCGGTCTGGCCCGGCCACTCCGGCTCCCGCGCGGGACGGGTCGCGAGCACCCACGCCCGGCCGTCGTCGTCGAAGAACAGCGACGGGTCGATGCCGTCCCCGCCGAGCCACGCGGGCTCGGACCACGGGCCGGCCGGGTCGGCCGCGGTCACCAGGAAGTGGCCGAGGCCGGGGCGCCGCTCGTCGGCCGCCGCGCCGTCGGCCCGCTGGTCCACGAGCGTGCAGACGACCCAGAACAGCCCGTCGTGGTGCCGGATCGTCGGCGCGTACAGCCCGCTCGACGACGGCAGCCCGGACAGGTCGAGCTGGCGCCGCACCGCGTGCCCCACCGGCTCCCAGTGCGCGAGGTCGCGGCTGCGGAACACCGGCAGGCCGGGCAGGTACTCGAAGGTCGACGTCACCAGGTAGTAGTCGTCGCCCACCCGGCACACCGACGGGTCCGGGTGGCAGCCCGGGAGCACCGGGTTGGCGACGGCCGTCACGGGGCGGTGACCTTCACCTCGACGACGCGCGGGTCGGCGGCGGTCACCTCGTGCACGCCGCCGGTCACGGCGACCACGCGCCGCTCCGTGGCGGTGCCGGCGACCGCGCGCTCGGCGCGGGCGCGGGCCATCCGGATCGCGCCGTTGGTGCCGGCGACCTCGGCCGAGCGGGCCGCCGCCTCGGCGTGCGACGCCACCCAGACCTGCACGTCGCCGGGCTCGACCACCCGGGTCAGCCGGCGGTCGGCGAACGCGAGCCGCGTCGTCGGCACCCGGAACGTGACCCGGCGGGACTCTCCCGGCGCGAGGTCGACCCGCGCGTAGCCGAGCAGCTGCGCGACCGGGCGGGTCACCGTCGCGACGACGTCGTGGCCGTACAGCTGGACGGTCTCGGTACCCGCGACGGCGCCGACGTTCGTCACGGTGACCGCTGCCTCGAACGAGCCCGCCGAGTCGACGGACGGGTCCACGGCGAGGTCCCCGTACGCGAAGTCGGTGTAGCCGAGCCCGAAGCCGAACGGCCGCACCGGGGTCGGGTCGGTCGACGTGACGTCGGACGGCCCGCCGAGCACCGGGTGCAGGTACCGGTACGGCTGCGTGCCGGCGGACCGCGGCAGCGACACCGGCAGCCGGCCGGACGGGTTCACCGCGCCGGTGACCACGTCGGAGATCGCGTCGCCGCCGCCCTCGCCGGGGAAGAACGCCTGCAGCACCGCGGCCGGGCGGGGGCCCTCGCCGTCCAGCGCCCAGCCGATCGCGTACGGGCGGCCGGTCAGCAGCACCAGCACGACCGGGGTGCCGGTCGCCACCAGGGCCTCGACCAGCTGCCGCTGCACGCCGGGGAGCTCGAGGCTCTCGGCGTCGTTGCCCTCGCCGACGGTGCCGCGGCCGAACAGCCCGGCCTGGTCGCCGACCACGACGACCGCCACGTCGGCGCCCGCCGCCGCCTCGACCGCCGCCGCGAAGCCGGAGGTGTCGTCGCCCTCGACCGCGCAGCCCTCGGCGTGCACGACCTCGGGGCCGTCGGCGCCGTCGGCGCCGTCCCCGAGCGCCGCCGCGAGCGCCTCGCGCACGCTGCGGATCTCGAAGCCCAGCGGCACACCGGGGTGGTGCGCCAGCACGTGGTTGGCGAACGAGTAGCAGCCCATCAGCGCCTCGGGCCGGTCGGCATTCGGGCCGACGACGGCGACGCGGCGGGGCGCGGACGGCGTCCCGGCGGCCGCCAGCGGCAGCACGCCGTCGTTCGCCAGCAGCACGACCGACTCCTGGGCCAGCCGGCGCGCGAGCTCGCGCTGCCGGGGCGAGTCGAGGTCGACCTCGGCCGGCGGCTCGTCCGCGAACGCGTCCGGCTCCAGCAGGCCGAGCTCCTCCTTCTGCGCCAGCACCCGGAGCACGGCGCGGTCGACCAGCCGCTCGTCGGTCAGGCCCGCGCGCAGCCGCGCGACCAGCGGCTCCAGGTACGCGTCGCCGGTCGGCAGCTCGACGTCGATGCCGGCCTCCAGGGCCAGCGCCGCCGCCTCGCCGCGGTCGGCCGCGACCCGGTGCATGACCTCGAGGAACGCCACGGCGAAGTAGTCGGCGACCACGACGCCGTCGAAGCCCCACTGCTCACGCAGCAGGTCGGTGAGGTACTCGGCGCTCGCCGCCAGCGGGACGCCGTCCACGTCGACGTAGGAGTTCATCACCGAGCGGGCGCCGCCGTCGCGGACCGCCATCTCGAACGGCGGCAGGTACACGTCGAGCAGCTCGCGCGGCCCGGCGCTCACCGGGGCGTGGTTGCGGCCGGCCGCCGACGCCGAGTAGCCCACGAAGTGCTTGAGGGTGGCGTGCACCCCCGCCTCCTGGAGCCCGCGCACGTAGGCGGTGCCGATCGTGCCGACCAGGTACGGGTCCTCGCCGATGCACTCGTCGACCCGGCCCCACCGGGGGTCGCCGACCACGTCGAGCACCGGGGCCAGGCCCTGGTGGATCCCGAGCTCGCGCATCGAGTCGCCGATCGCCCGGGCGGCCTCCTGGACCAGCTCGGGGTCGAACGAGGCGCCCCACGCCAGCGGGGTCGGGTAGGTCGCGGCTTGCCAGGCGGCCAGGCCGGTCAGGCACTCCTCGTGCACCAGCGCGGGGATGCCGAGCCGGGTCTCCCGCTGCAGCCGGCGCTGCTCGGCCCACAGCCAGGCGGCGCGCTCCACCGGGTCGACCGGGCGGGTGCCGTACACCCGCGTGTAGTGGCCGAGGCCGTGCCGGGTGATCTCCGGCAGCTGCCCGGAGTCCTTCTGGCCCGCGGCCATCTCGGACTGCATCGGGGCGACGGTGCCGTTCTGGTCGAGCCAGTAGCCGACCAGCTGGGCCAGCTTCTCCTCGAGCGTCATCCGGGCGTGCAGGTCGCGGACCCGGTCGGAGACGACGGGCATCGCGGGGACGGGCGGGGCGGCGGGCGCGGGCGCGGCGTCGGGGCGGGCGGAGGCGGGCGCCGCAGCCGGGGCGGCGGTGCCGGTGGTGTCGGACACGCGGGGGTGCTCCTGTTCGAGGACGTGCGGGTGGCGGGCGGGGCGGCGGGGCGGCCCAGGGCGCCCCGCCGCCGGCCTCAGCCCTTGACAGCGCCGGTCAGACCCCCGACGATCCTCCGCTCGAAGAGCGAGAAGAAGATCAGCGCGGGGATCATCGACAGCGACGTGAACGCCAGCACCCGGGCGGTGTCGACGGAGTACTGCGAGGCGAACGCCTGGACGCCCAGCGGCAGGGTGTACTGCCCCTCGTCGTTCAGGATGAACAGCGGCAGCATGTAGCTGTTCCAGCTCGCGACGAACGCGAGGATGCCGACCGTCACGACGCCCGGGACGGACAGCGGGACGACCATCCGGAAGAAGAACCCGAGCCGGCTGGCGCCGTCGATCGAGGCGGCCTCCTCCAGCTCCTTCGGGATGGCCCGCAGGAACGGCACCAGGATGATGATCGTCGTCGGCAGCGCGAACGCGATCTGCGGCAGGATGATGCCGGCCAGGCTGTTCATCAGCCCGAGCTGGCGGATCATGATGTACAGCGGCGTGATCGCGACCGTCATCGGGAACATCAGACCCGCCGCGAACAGCGAGTACATCGCGCCGCGGCCCTTGAAGTCGTACCGGGCGAGCACGAAGCTCGCCATGACGCCGAGGATCACCACGCCGATCGTGGTGGCGATCCCGCAGATCGCGGAGTTGGCGAACTGCTGCCAGAACAGCGAGCTCGTCAGCACCTCGGCGTAGTTGCCCCACTCCCAGGTCGTCGGGAACCCGGCCGGGTCGACCGTGATCTGCGAGTTGGTCCGCAGGCCGCCGAGCACGATGTACGCGACGGGCCCGATGCAGATCCCGACGAGCAGCCACGCGACGACGTAGACCATCGGGTTGACGCGCTCGAGCGAGCGGCCGCGCCGACGGCGGGGCTCGGGGCGCGAGGCGGGCAGCGGCGGCGCCTGGAGCGCGGTGGCGGCCATCACTTCTTCCTCTCGGTGAGCGCGCCCTCGGTGTCCCGGCGGAGCACGAAGCGCTGGTAGGTCAGCGCGATGACCAGCGAGATGAGGAACAGCACGACCGCGACGGCGTTGCCGAAGCCGTAGTTCCCGGCCAGGCGGCCGTTGGACACCATGTAGGTGGCCATCGTCGACGTCCCGGCGGTCGCGGAGACGTACTGCCCCCAGATGATGTAGACGAGGTCGAACAGCTGGAGCGACCCGATGATCGACAGGAACGCCCAGATCCGGATGGTCGGGCCGAGCAGCGGCAGGGTGATCGAGCGCTGCGCCTGCCAGTAGGAGGCGCCGTCGATCGCCGCGGCCTCGTGCAGCTCCTCGGGGATCGACTGCAGGCCCGCCAGGAACAGGATCACCGCGAAGCCGATGTACTTCCAGGTGATGATCAGCATCAGGGACCAGATGGCGATCTTCGGGTCGGCCAGCCAGTCGGCCGTCAGCGCGCCCAGGCCGATCTTCTCCAGCAGGTCGTTCACGGCGCCCGTGGTCTGGAGCATGAGGCTCCAGCCGGTGCCGACGATGACCTCGGAGATCACGTAGGGCACGAAGATCAGCACCCGGATCAGCGAGCGGCCGCGGATCTTGCGGTTGAGCAGCAGCGCCAGGATCACGGCCGCCGGCCCCTGCAGGACCAGGGACATCACGACGATGAAGCCGTTGTGCCGCAGCGCGTCGTGGAACGTCGGGTCCTTCAGGATCGCGACGTAGTTGTCGAGCCCGACGAAGTCGGTCGGCGGACCGAAGCCCTTCCACTTGAAGAAGCCGTAGTACGCCGCCATGACGACGGGGAAGATCACGAACGCCAGGAAGACCAGGATGGCCGGTCCGGACAGGAGGCCGATCTCGAGCCGCTGACGCCAGCTCCCGCGCCGCCGGCGCGGGCGGGGCGCCGGGGACGGTGCCACGACGGCACCGTCCCCGGCCGCCGAGCGACCCTCGGGCGACGAGATGACCAGCGGGCCCACGCCCTGCGAGTCGCTCATGGTGCTGCTACTCCTTGGCCGCCGCGGCGTTGACAGCCTCGACGATCTTGTCGGGGCTGCCGCTGCCGGCGAGCATCTCGACGACGCTGGTGTTGAGCGCGTTGCCGACGTTCTGGCCGAACAGGGTGTCGAGCCAGACGGACACGTAGGCCGCGTCGTTGTAGGAGGCCAGGACCTCCTGGAGCGCCGGGTCGGTCACGACGGACTGCGCGTCCTTGCTGGCGGGCAGGGTCACGAACGCCTCGGCGTAGCCCTCCTGGTTCTCCTTCTCGGCGATGAAGTTGAGGAAGTCGGCGCACGCGGCGGGCGCATCCACGAAGCAGGTGAAGCCGTCGACGCCGCCCATCATCGCGGTCGGGTCGCCGTCACCGCCGTCCACGGCCGGGAACGGGAACCAGCCCAGGTCGGCCAGCGGCTCCTGCTCCGGCGTCAGGTTGGCGATGACGCCCGGGTCCCAGGCGCCCATGAGCTCCATGGCGGCCTGGTGGTTGGCGATGAGGCCCGCGGAGGAGCCGGCGCCCTGCTGCGCGGTGGTGGTCAGGTAGCCGTCGTTGAACGGCTCCGTCCCGGCGAAGTCCTGCAGGTCCTCGCCCGCCTTCGTCCAGCACGCGTCGTCGAAGGACATGTCCTTGGCGGCCTGCGCCATGGTGTCCTGCGAGCACTCGCGCAGCGCGAAGAAGTAGTACCAGTGCGCGGCGGGCCACGCGTCCTTGGCGCCCAGCGCGATCGGCTGGATGCCCGCGGCCTTGAGCTTGTCGACCGCGGCGCTCAGCTCGTCGACGGTCGTCGGGGTCTCGGTGATGCCGGCCTGCTGGAACAGGTCCTTGCTGTAGTAGATGCCGCCGGGGAGCACGGCGGTCGGGACGCCGTAGACGCCGCCGTCGACCGTGAACGCCGCCAGGGACGCCTCGCCGAGCGCGTCGCGCGTCTCCTGGGTGAGCGCGTCGCTCAGGTCCATGGCCTGGCCGGCCTCGACGACGTCGGCCAGCTTGCCGCCGCCGCGCGCCATGAAGATGTCCGGCGCGTCGCCCGAGTTCAGCGCCGTCTGGAGCTTGCCGTCCATGTCCTCGTTCTGGATGGACTGGATGTTGATCGTGACGCCCGGGTTGGCCTCCTCGAACGCCGCGACGGTGTCCTCCCAGTAGGCCTTCCCGTCGCCCGTCGTCGAGTTGTGCCAGAACGTCATGGTGACGTCCCCGCCGTCCTCGCCACCGGACCCCGAGTCGCCGCCGCCGCAGGCGGCCAGGGTCATGGCCGCGACGATCGCCGCGGCCGTGACCGCCAGCGTCTTCCGTGCCTTCATGATCTGCCCTCTTCGTTGAGTTGACCGTGGTCCTCCCCGCCGGGGCCGGACCGGTTCGCCGTCGGCGGGTGACCGCCGCGCGTCGTGCTCCTGACGCCGGTCCCCGCGTCTGCGCCGGGGCCGGACCTGCTCGTCATCAGTGACTGCACGAGGGACTCTGGCAGCCGTCGCGACGACGTGTCAACCGTTGTCGATAACGTTTTAGCAACCTAGGATCACGGCCATGGCACAGCGGGTGACGATCACCGACGTCGCCCGCGAGGCCGGTGTCTCGGTGGCGACGGTCTCGAAGGTGGTCAACCAGCGGGACGGCATCGCGGCCGGCACCGCGACGCACGTGCGCGCCGTCGTCGACCGGCTCGGCTACGAGTCGAGCCTCGTCGCGCGCGGGCTCCGCTCGCACCGCACCGGCGTCATCGGGGTGCTGGTCGCGGAGTTCGAGCCGTTCAGCTCCGAGATCCTCAAGGGCGCCGGCGCGGCCCTCCGGGACACCGAGCACGCGCTGCTCGCCTACACCGGCGGCGGCTCCGGCCGGGCCGGCTGGGAGCACCGCTACCTCGCGCGCCTCAGCGGCACCCTCATCGACGGCGCCGTGCTGGTGACCCCGACGGTCCTGCACCCCGGGTCCCCGGTCCCCGTCGTGGCCGTCGACCCGCACGCCGGCCCGGGCGGCCTGCCCACCGTCGACTCCGACAACCTGCACGGTGCCGTGCTCGCCGTCCGGCACCTGCTCGGGCTGGGGCACCGGCGGATCGGGTTCCTCGGCGGGCGCACCGACCTCGAGTCCTCGCGGCTGCGCGAGGCGGGCTACCGCGCGGCGCTCGCCGAGGCGGGCATCGCCGTCGACCCGGCGCTGGTGCACGTGGCCGAGTACCGGCGGGACGCGGCCGACGCGCCCACCGCGGCGATGCTCGCGCTCGACGACCCGCCGACCGCGCTGTTCGCGGCCAACGACCTGTCCGCCATGGGCATCCTCGACGCCGCCGCGCGCCTCGGGGTCCGGGTGCCGACCGACCTGTCGGTGGTGGGGTTCGACGACGTGCCCGAGGCCGCCGCCACGACCCCGCCGCTGACGACCGTGCGGCAGGAGATCCAGGGGCTCGGGCGGGCCGCGGTCGGGATGCTGCTGGAGCTGCTCGGGGCCGACGGCGGCCCGGGTGCGGCGGCGGAGCACCGGCGGCTGCCGACGCAGCTGGTCGTCCGTGGCACGACGGCGGTCCCGCGCCGCTAGGTGGTGCCGGCGCCGCCCTCCCGGCGTGCGGCGCCGCCCGCCCGGCTCCGCCTGCCCCCCGGCGCCGCCGGACGTCGAGTGCCTACGCGACACGTCGAGTGCCTATCCGCTGGATAGGCACTCGACGTGTCGGTTAGCCACTCGGCGGGCGCGGGCGGGCAGGGCAGGGCGGGCGCGGCCAGCGCGGGCCCGTCAGGCGGCCGGGAGGACCACGTGCAGGGCCGCCCAGGCGCTGACGGTCGCGAGCGTCGTCCACAGCACGATCGCCACCGCCTGCCACAGGAGCACCCAGCCCTTGCGCACCCCCGAGGCGACCAGCGTCGCGGCCGTGAGCTGGGTCGGGAGCGCGAGCGGTCCGAGCAGGCTCGCGCCCGGCACGCCGAACCGGACGAGGTAGCGGCGCAGGCGCTGCCGGCCCTTGGACTCCGGCCGGGTGGGCGCGACGGCGGTCGCGGTCCCGGAGCCGCCGGGCGCACCGCTCCCCGCGAACGCGGCGCCCGTCGACGCCGCGGCCTCCGCGTCCGCCGCGGCCCGGCGGGCCGTGACCCGGGCGCGCACGCCCGAGCCGAGCGAGACGACGGCGAGCACGCACAGGAAGTTGCCCGTCGCGGCGGCGACCGCCGCCAGCACCGGGTGCAGGCCGCCGAGGACGCCGAGCAGCGCGCCGCCCTCCCCCTCGACGAACGGGACGGCGCCGGCGAGGGCGACCACCAGCGGCTGGACGAGCTCGGGGACGTGGGCCAGCAGGTCCTGCAGGCCCTGGACGACTCTCTCGACAGGGTTCACGGTGCGACTCCCTCGGGTGGGCGGGATGGTGCGCGGGCGTGCGCGCCCCGGGCGCCGGCGCGGTGGCCGGCGCCCTGGCGGGGCGCGGGTGGGGCGGGTGGGTCAGCGGGCCTGGCCGGCGGCGGTCGCGGTCACGACCATCGTCGCGAGCGCGGCGACCACGGTGCGGCGGACCGCCTCCGCGGCCTCGGCGGTCCCGCGGTCCGCCTCCTGGAGGGCGCGGCCGCGGTCGTGCACCGCGCCGGACCACGGGATCTCGCGGTGCAGCGCGGGCAGGGAGCCGCTCGCGGAGAGCAGCCCCGCGAGCGCGGCGGTGCGGGCGTCGGGCTCGGCGCCGTCGACCAGCGTGGCGCGCACGGCGGCGACCAGCTCCGCGCGGCGGGGCGTCCCGCCGTCCGCGAGCGCCGTCACGGGCAGCAGGCCGAGCACCTTGCGCCGCTCGCGCCGCAGGTGCCCCCGCTCGACGAGCCGGTCGACCGTGGCCGGCCGCAGGACGGGCCCGGTCTCGACGATCAGCTGCTGCACGTCGACGGGCGAGCGGGCGACCCGCTCCCAGGTGGGCCGCAGCAGCGCGTCGGCGGGCGGCGCGTCGCCGCGGGCCGTGACGGGGCGGCCCCGCCAGGTCGGCGTCGCCGCGACCTCCACCCGGTCCTGCTCGGCGAGGTCGACGAGCACCGCGCCGGCGAGCACGTGGAACAGCGGCACCCCCTCGCCGTGGAACACCCCGTTGCGGGGGTCGAACAGCAGCAGGAGCAGGTCCTCGGCGAGCGTCGGGGACGTCGGGTCGGTCGGGTGGCTCGGGTCGGTGCTCATCGGTCCTCCTCGGTGGGCGGCGCGAGGTCCTCCGGCGCGCTCTGCGCCCGGATCTGCTCCGCACGGGCCAGGGTCCGCAGCTGCGCGGGGTTGTACAGGTGCGCCATCGCGGGCAGCACCGTGCGACGGGTCTCCTCGGCGCCGCGCAGGCCGAACGCGCCGGGGTCGCGCACGGAGACGTACCGCTCACGAGCCTGCGCGATGACCCGGGCGAGCCGGACGGCCAGCGCCTCCACCGTCGCGTCGTCCGCGTCCGGGGGCAGCGCGTCGAACTCGTCGTCGCCGTCGGAGCGGGTCTGCATCATGTCGCGCAGCTCGGCCATGGCCCGCTCGTCGAGCACGCGCGACCAGATGAGCAGCATGGCCCGGTCCGCCTCCGACAGCGGGCCGGCCACCTCGGCGAACCCCTCGGGCACGTCGACGGGGGCGCGGTCGCGCAGGACCACGGCGAGCTCCGCCCGGACCCGCTGCAGCCGCTCGATCGTCGCGGCGAGCTCGGCGTCCAGCACGCGGATGGCGTCGTCGGGCCGCTGGTCCGCGCCGCACAGCGCGGCGATCTGCGCGAGCGGCAGCCCGAGGTCGCTCAGCCGCTTGATCTGCAGCAGGCGCACCAGGTGCGGCACGCGGTACTGCTTGTAGCCGTTGCCGGCGCGCTCGGGCTCCTCGAGCAGCCCCACCTCGTGGTAGTACCGCACGGCCTTGACGGTCGTGCCGGCCAGCTCGGCGAGCTGCCGGGTGCTCCACGCGCGGCCGGCGGCCTCGGATGCGTCCATGGGGACCAGTGGAGACCGTGCCCCCGGGGCAGGGTCAAGAGGTCCCGGGCGGGCGGCCGTCCCGGGCTGGGAGACTCGTCGCTCACGACGAAGGAGGACCCTGTGGTGGATCTCGACCTGGCGGCCGCGCTCGCGGACGGCCGCACGGAGTACGAGAAGATGGTCGCGGGCGACTGGTACCGCTACCGGTCGGGCCCCGAGCTGGCGGACCTGACGACGAGCACCCAGCGCACCTGCCGCCGGATCACCGCCCTCTACGACGAGGACCGGGCCGCGGCGGAGGCGCTGTTCCGCGACCTGCTGGGCACCGTGGGCGAGGGCGTCGACTTCCGCCCGCCGTTCTACCTGGACTACGGCCACCGCCTGCACCTCGGCGACCGGACGTTCGTGAACGCCGACTTCCTGACCCTGGGCGGCGGGGAGATCCGGATCGGCGCGGACGTGCTGATCGGCCCGAGCGTCCGGCTCTACACCCCGACGCACGTGCTGGACCCGGAGCTGCGCCCGCAGGGCTGGGAGCGGGTCTCCCCGATCACGATCGAGGACGGCGTGTGGCTGGGCGGCAGCGTCGTGGTCTGCCCGGGCGTGACGATCGGGGCGCGGTCCGTGGTGGGCGCGGGGTCGGTCGTGACGAGGGACGTGCCGCCGGACGTGGTCGTGGCGGGGAACCCGGCGCGGGTCGTGCGGTCGCTGCTGCCCGAGGGCTGAGCGGGCGCTCCGGAGCCCCCTGTCGGATTCGAACCGACGACCTGCTGTTTACAAGACAGCTGCTCTGGCCAGCTGAGCTAAGGAGGCGTCGCGCTCCCGCGGGAGCGCGGCGCCCAGCCTACCGGCCGGGTCAGGGCTGCGGGTCGAGGGCGTCGTACCGCCAGAACCCGCGCTGCGCCCGCACGAGCACCCACAGGATCACGACGCAGGCGAGGCCCCCGACGACGGCCGCCCCGCCCTCGCCGAGCGTGCCCGACAGCCAGCCGAGCAGCAGCTCGCCGAGCCGGGGCCCGCCGGCGACCACCACGACGAACACGCCTTGCAGCCGCCCGCGCATGTCGTCCGGCGTCGCGGTCTGCAGGATCGTCTGCCGGAACACCGCGCTGACCGCGTCGGCCGCGCCGGCGGCGGCGAGGGTGACGACGGCCAGCGCGAGCGCGGCCCACAGCACGTGGTCGGGCCCGGACCGCCCGGCGGCGACGAGCACCGCGCCGAACGCCGCGACGGCGAGGCCCCAGATCGTGATGGCGACGACGATGATCCGCCCCTGCCAGCGCACGCGCGCCAGTCCGCCGGAGAACAGGCCCGCCAGCATGGCGCCCGCGGCGACCGCTGCCGTCAGCACGCCCGCCGTCGTCTCGCCGCCGCCCAGGTATACCAGGCCGACCGCCGGGAACAGCACGCGCGGCGACGACGTGATCATGGCGACCAGGTCGACCAGGAACGTCATGCGGACGTTCGGCCGGGTGCCCAGGTACCGCAGGCCGTCGAGCACCGACGCGAGGCCGGCCCGGGACCGGCGGGTCTCCGACGGCTCCGGGAGGATCGGCGGGAGCCGCAGCAGCGCGGTGAACGCGAACGTGAACAGCAGCGCGTCGAGCGTGTAGACGATCCCGTAGTCGAGCAGGGCGACCAGCCCGGCGCCGAGCAGCGGGCCGAGGGTGAGCGCGACGTTCCAGCCGACCGTCTGCAGCGCGTTCGCGGCGGGCATCAGCCGGGGCTCGAGCAGGCGCGGGATGATCGCCGACCGCGCGGGGCTGTTCACGGCCCCGGCGCCGGACTGCAGCGCGACCAGCGCGTACAGCACGCCGACGTGGGTGTTGTCCGACCAGCCCTGGATCGCGAGCCCGAGCGTGGCGACCCAGCTCACCGCGGACGCGACCAGCGCGACCTTGCGGCGGTCGGCGTGGTCGACGATCGCGCCGCCGTACAGGCCGAACACGACCAGCGGGACCAGCGCGCACAGCCCGACGACGCCGACCGCGAACGTCGACCGGGTCAGCTCGTACACCTGGAGCCCCACCGCGACGACGGTGAGCTGCGCGCCGAGGTTCGCCACCGAGAGGCCCCACCACAGCCGGCGGAACTCGGGGCTGACGCGCAGCGGGGTCACGTCCACGAGCAGGGAGGGCACCGCGGGAGTCTACGTGCGGTCTACAGCGATCCGCCCGGGGCGTCCCGCGGGCCGGGACGCGCGAGGCCCCGGCGCCCGGGTGCGTGCCCGGGCCGCCGGGGCCTCGCGCGGTGGCGCGCCGTCCGGCGCGCGGGATCAGGCCGGGATCAGGCTCCGGTCAGGAGCCGACCGCCTGCAGCAGGGCGTTCGGGTCGGTCCAGTTCTCGGTCCAGATCTCGCCGTCGATGGTGATCGTCGGCGTGCCGAAGCTGCCGTTGGCCTCGTTCACCAGGTCCGGGTTCGCCGTGACGTCGTTGGTCGCGGACGTCACCCACTGCCCGTACTGGTCGAGCGCGCTGCCGTCGGCGATCTTGTCCGCGACGCTGCCGGACACCCCGGCGTCGCGTGCGATCGAGGCGATCTCCTCGTTGGTCAGGCCGTCGGTGCCCTCGTCGGGCTGGCCCGCGAACAGCTGCTCGTTGAACGCGGCGAACTGGTCGGGCGCCTCGTCGGCGACGAGCGCGGCCGCGGAGGCGGCCCGGGTCGAGTAGCCGGTGCCGTTCGAGTACCGGTTGAGGATCGCGATCGGGTGGTAGACCACGGTCGCGGTGCCCTCGGAGGCGAGCGAGATGAGGTTGTCGCCGTTCGCCTCCTCGAAGGCGCCGCAGGCGGGGCACATGTAGTCGAGGTACACGTCGACGCGGGTCGTGCTGTCGTCGACCTCCCCGCCGACGCCCGAGGCGCTCACGGGGATGCCGCCCTCGGGCAGGGCGGTGCTCGGCACGTCGGTGACCTCGCTCAGCGGGGTGTCCGGGTAGTCCGGCAGGGCCTCCTCGCTGCTGCCGCCGCCCTGCGTGAGGACCCAGACGAGGACGCCGCCCAGCGCGAGGACCGCGACGGACAGCATGCCGATGCCCAGGAACCTGTTGCGCCGGTCGCGCTTGGCCTGCTGCTCGCGCAGGGCGCGCGCCTGCTCGCGGGCGGCGTCGCGCCGCTCGTTCTTCGACGGCCGGCCCTTGCCGGGGCTCGGGGTGGTGCTCATCTGTCCTGCTCTCCTTCGGTCGGGTCTGCTGCGGGTGCTCAGGCGAGCGCCGCGGGCGGACCCCGGTGCGGGTGCAGGGCGCGGGCCAGGACGGCCGGGCGCGGGTGGTGGGAGGAGCCCGCGGGCGCGGGGCGCGGGGCGCCGGCCGGGCGGGGGCGCACCGCCCGGGGCAGCGCGTGCAGCACGGCGCCGAGCACGGCCCGCACGGGGCCGGCGGCGCGGAGCAGCAGGGCGGCCAGGCCGAGGCCGAGCGCCCCGAGCGCCGCGTGCAGGGCGACGACGGGCAGGACGAGGCCGAGCGCGAGCACCGCGCCGTGCGACGCCTCGGGCGTCAGCGCGACGCCCGTCGGGCAGTCGGCCGCGTCCTGGAGCACGGCGAGCCGGACGCCCAGCAGGGCGAGCGGGCCGTCGATCGTCACGCACTGGTGCACGACGGTGCGCACGGCGCCGAGCCAGGCGGCGCCGCCGAGGACCGCCAGCGACGCGGCCGCGGTGAGCAGCGGCAGCAGGGCGGCGCGGGGCACCCGGCGCCGGGACGCGGCTCCGGGCGCGACGGGGCCGGGCACGCGCGGCGCGGCGGTCCCGGTCATGCCGGCCAGCGTACGGGGTGCCGCTGGACCGGACCCGGGTCTTCCGTGACCGGCCTGCGGGGATCCGGCGGAGACGCGCCGCCGGGGCGCCCGATCAGGCCCCGACGGGCAGCACCGGCGCCGCGAACGGCGCCCAGTCCACCAGCGTCCCCGTGGCCGCGAGCGCCACCAGCGCCCCCGCGCCGAGCAGCGCGAGCAGCACGACGACGGTCGCCCCGCCGCGCCGGGGCGCCACCCCGCCGAGCAGCCAGCGCGCCCCGTCCCGGGTGGTCCGGGCGGCGGGCCCCCACCACAGCCCCGCGAGCCCGGCGGCGGCCGCCACCACCAGCAGCGTCGCCACCGACTCCGGGGCGGGCGCGTCGTCCACCGCGCGCAGCGGCCCGGCCGCCAGCGCGCCCGAGCCGACGAGCCACCAGCCGACGCCGAGCACGATGACGACGAGGCTCGCGGCGACCAGCAGCGAGGGCAGCAGGGTCACGAGCGCGCGCAGCAGGTGCCACGGGCTGGACGCGACGGCGCGGAGCGGGTCCGACCGCCGGGCCCCGACCCGCTCGCGCCGGCGGCCGACCGCGTCCGCCACCGACCCGACCGTCCGGGCGAGCAGCACGAGCGGCACGAGCACGAGCAGCGTGGCGCCGGGGCGCACCGCGGCGCCGGTCAGCGCCAGCAGCCCGAGGGCGAGCAGGGTGCCGGTGCGCCGCGGCGGCTCGGGGGCGGGCGGCGGCCCGGCGTCCTCGCCGTCGGGCCACGCGCCGGGGTACGGCTCGGGGTGGTCGCCGTACGCCGGTCCGCCGTACCCGGCGCCGCCGTGTCCCCCGCCGTCCGGCCCCGGTCCGCCCGCGGCGTACGGCCGGGTGTCCCAGGCCTGCGTCGGCGACTCGCCCGTGGCCCACCGGTCCTCCTCGCCGGTCGCGTCCCACGAGGACGGCGCGGCCGCGGCCGCCGCGGTCGGGCGCGGCGGCACCGACGGCGGCGCGGGCGCGACGGCGGGCGCGCCGAACGCCCGCGTGCTCCCGTCCTGCGCCGGCGCGCCCCACGTCTCCCCGGGCGCGGGTAGCACGGCCGTCCCGTCCTCCCCGGCCCCGAGCACGGCGGTCCCGTCCGGCCCGAGCACGGCGGTCGCGCCGGTCGCGGCCGCGGCCCCCGCGGGCAGCGGGCCCGTCCCCGCGGGCTGCGCCCGGGTCGGGGTGCCGTCCGACGCGCCCAGCGCGACGGTCGCCGCGGTCGCGACGCCGAGCGCGACCGTGCCGCCC
>NZ_JAHVCI010000063.1:0-21238 GCF_019265565.1 Cellulomonas sp. PS-H5 | reverse complement strand
CGGCAGCCCCGCGCCCCCGCTCACGACTCCGCCCGCTCGACCACGACCGCCGCCGCCCGCGCCACGGTCGCGAGCGTCGCCCGCGCCGCCGCCGGGTCGACCCGCGCGCCCGCCGGGCCGCCGGGCACCGTCGGCCCCGCGGGCGCGAGCAGCACGACGTCCCGCAGCCCCGCCCGGGACAGCCCGACCCGCTCCCAGCCGCGGAGCACCGCGTCCGCGACCCCACGCACGTCGGGGCCCGCGCACTGCGACGTCTCCGGCTGCGGCACGGACGCCCACAGCGCGAGGCCGCCCTCGACGGACTCGGCGACGGACTCCCACCGGCGCTCGTCGAGCCCGGCGACCTCCAGCCCCACCGCGTCCGCCCCGGCGCCGCGCGCGGCCCCGACCGCCGCCGCACCGGCGCCGACGTGCAGCACCACGCGCTCGGCCCCGCCGGCCCGCACCCCGGCGACGACCGCCCCGATCCGCTCCGACGCCACCGGCGCCGCCACGGAGCGCAGCCGGGCGTACCCGGAGAACGACGGCAGCACGCCCGCGACCACCTGCGCGAGCAGCGGCTCGTGCAGCAGCACGGTCGGCCGCGCGCCGGGGACCGCCCGGCGGATCGCGTCGAGGTGCTCGGCGACGCCGGCGGCCAGCGACTCGGCCAGCTCCGCGACGGCGCCCGGGTCGGCGACCGCGCGGTCGCCCCGCGCCAGGTACACGCCCGCGGCGAGGGTCAGCGGCCCGGCGACGGGCACGACCAGCGGGCCGTCCCAGCCGTGCGCGGCGACCGCGAGCGCGTCCAGGTCCTCCCGGCGCAGCGCGGCCAGCCGGGTGGCGTCCGCGCCGGGCCGGTCCGCGAGCCGCCAGCCGTGCGGCCCGAGCTCGGCGGGCAGCTCGACGAGGAGGCCCAGCGCCTGGGCGGCGAGGCTGCCGAACGGCCCGCGCTCGGGCAGCCGCACGGTCCAGGGCAGCCCGTCGACGCCGGACGGCGCCGCCGCGACGTCGCCGAGCACGGTCGTCTGGGCCTCGAGCGGCTCCGAGCCCGGCCAGGGCCCGGTCCCGCCGACCGCCGTCACGCGGTCGCCCCGGAGCGGCCGGCGACGGCCCCGTCCGCGGCGCCCGCGGAGGCGCGCTCCGTCCGCTCGACCGTCCCCTGACCCAGCACCACGTCCCCGTCCGTCCCGCCGTAGAGCACGGCCGACTGGCCCGCCGCGACCCCGCGCAGCGACCCGTCGACCCGGATCTCGATCCGGCCCGCCGCCGTGGCGCGCGCCCGTGCGGGCACCGCCGCGCCGTGCGCCCGCACCTGCAGCAGGCACGCCGTCCAGTCCGCCGGCGCGGCGCCGAACCACACCGCGTCCCGCGCCTCGACCGCGCCGACCTCGAGCGCCTCCGCACCGCCGACCACGACCCGGTTGCTCACCGGCTCGATCGCCAGCACGTACCGCGGCTTCCCGTCGGCCGCGGGACGCCCGAGCTGCAGGCCCTTGCGCTGCCCGACGGTGTACCCGTAGGCGCCGTCGTGCGTGCCGAGCACCGTGCCGTCGGCGTCGACGACCTCGCCCGGGCGCGAGCCGAGCCGGTCCCGGAGGAACCCGCGGGTGTCGCCGTCGGCCACGAAGCAGATGTCGTACGAGTCGGGCTTGGCGGAGACGCTCAGCCCGCGGGCGGCCGCCTCGGCGCGGACCTCGTCCTTGGACGCGACGTCGCCGAGCGGGAAGATCGCCCGCGCGAGCCGCTCCGGGCCCATGACCGCCAGCACGTAGGACTGGTCCTTCGCCAGGTCGCGCGCGCGGCGCAGCACCGGCGCGCCGTCCGGCCCCGCGATGGCGGAGGCGTAGTGCCCGGTCGCCACCGCGTCGAAGCCCAGCGCCAGCGCCTTGTCGAGCAGCGCGTCGAACTTGATGTGCTCGTTGCACCGCACGCACGGGTTGGGCGTGCGGCCCGCCTCGTACTCGGACAGGAAGTCGGCGACGACGGTGTCCTCGAACCGCTCGGACAGGTCCCACACGTAGTACGGGATCCCCAGCACGTCGGCCGCGCGCCGGGCGTCGCCGGCGTCCTCGATCGAGCAGCAGCCGCGGGAACCGGTGCGCATCTGCGCCCGGTTGCGCGACAGCGCCATGTGCACGCCGACGACGTCGTGGCCGGCGTCGACCGCGCGGGCGGCCGCCACCGCGGAGTCGACGCCGCCGGACAGCGCCGCGAGCACCCGCATCAGGCCGCCCCCGCCGTCGACCGGGCACCGGCCGCGCCCGCCGACCGCCCGCCGCCCGCGAGCCCCGCGGACCGCGCGCGGTCCACGACGCCCGGCAGCGCCGCGAGCAGCGCGTCCACGTCGTCGCGCGTCGACGGCCAGCCGAGCGAGAACCGCAGCGCCCCGCGCGCGTCCGCCTCGTCCAGCCCCATCGCGAGCAGGACGTGGCTCGGCTGCGGCACGCCCGCCTGGCAGGCCGACCCGGTCGAGCACTCGACGCCCGCGGAGTCGAGCAGGTAGAGCAGCGAGTCGCCCTCGCAGCCCGGGAACGTGAAGTGCGCGTTGGCGGGCAGCCGGTCCGCCGGGTCGGCGGGCCCGCGCAGCACCGCGTCGGGCACCGTCGCGCGCACGCCGGCGACCAGCGCGTCCCGGAGGTCGGCGAGCCGCGCCGCCGCCTGCTCGCGCCCGCGCACGGCCGCGTCGACCGCCACCGCGAACGCCGCGATCGCCGGCACGTCGAGCGAGCCCGAGCGCACGCCGCGCTCCTGGCCGCCGCCGTGCAGCACCGGCACCAGGTCGAGCTCGCGCCGCGCGAGGAGCGCGCCGACGCCGACCGGCCCCCCGAGCTTGTGCCCCGTGACGGTCATCGCGTCCAGCCCGGAGGCGGCGAAGTCGACCGGCACCTGCCCGACGGCCTGCACGGCGTCGGCGTGCACGGGGACGCCGTGGGCGTGCGCGAGCGCGACCACCTCGGCGAGCGGCTGCAGGGTGCCGACCTCGTTGTTCGCCCACATCACCGACACCAGGGCGGTCTGCCCGGCGTGCTCGGCGAGCTCGTCGCGCAGCGCGTCGAGGCGCACCCGGCCCTCGTCGTCGACGGGGAGCAGGACGATCTCCGCCCCCGCGTGCTCGGCCAGCCAGAACGCCGGGTCCAGCACCGCGTGGTGCTCCACGGCCGACACCAGGACGCGGCGCCGCGCCGGGTCCTGGGCGGTGCGGGCCCAGAACAGGCCCTTCACCGCGAGGTTGTCGGCCTCGGTGCCCCCGCCGGTCAGCAGCACCTCGCTGGGCCGCGCGCCGAGCGCCGCGGCCAGCGTCTCGCGGGCCTCCTCGACGGCGCGCCGGGCGGCCCGGCCCGCGGTGTGCAGGGACGAGGGGTTGCCGGTGCGGGACAGGTGCTCGACCAGGACGGCAGCCGCCTCCGGGAGCACGGGCGTCGTGGCCGCGTGGTCCAGATACGCGCTCACCCGCAGAAGTCTACGAATCGTTCTGTCAGGATGTGGCGCGTGAGTGCCGACGACGCGACGACGCCTCCGCTGGCCTTCAGCGGGCAACGGCTGGACTGGCGGGACCTCCCGCGGTCCGTCCGCACCCGGATCTCCGAGCTCGCGGGCGCCCAGGTGACGGCCGAGACCAGCGCGACCACCGGGTTCAGCCCGGGGTTCGCCGCGGTCCTCGAGCTGGCGGACGGGCGCGGCGTGTTCGTCAAGGCCGTGTCGCCCGAGCAGAACCCGGAGTCCCCGGAGCTGGCCCGGGCCGAGGTGCGCGCCGCCGCGGCGCTGCCGCCCCAGGTCCCCGCGCCGGCGCTGCTGTGGTCGGACGACGACGGCGACTGGGTGCTGCTGGGCTTCGAGGTGGCGCCCGGCCGGCCGCCGCTGCTCCCCTGGCGCCACGACGAGCTCGCCCTCGTGCTCGCGGCGCTGGACACGCTGGCCGAGGCCGAGCCGCTGCCGGGGCACGAGCTGCGCCCGAGCGCCGAGACGCTGGCCGGCGACTTCACCGGCTGGCGGACCATCGCGGACCGCCCCGGCGCGGACCTCGACGCGCTCGCCGCCCGGACCGGCGAGGCCGGCGCCTGGGTGCTCGCGCACCTGGACTCCCTGGTCGCCTGGGAGGACGACGCGCTCGCCGCGTGCGCGGGCAGCGCGCTGGTGCACGGCGACCTGCGCGCGGACAACGTCATGGTCGACCACGACCACGAGGGCGGCCGGGTCGCGCTGATCGACTGGCCGCACGCGAGCGTGGGCGCCCCGTGGCTGGACCTCGCGTTCATGCTGCCGAGCGTCGCAATGCAGGGCGGCGGCGAGCCGCAGGACCTGTTCTGGACCCGGCCGGCGTCGAAGGGCGTCGAGCAGGAGCGGCTGCGCGCCGCCGTCGCGGGGCTCGCGGGCTACTTCGTGCACGGCGCGCTGCAGCCCGCGCCGGTCGGGATCCCGAACCTGCGCCGGTTCCAGGGGGCCCAGGGCCGGCACGCGGTGGAGTGGCTCCGCGCGCTGGCCTGAGCCCCCGGCCGCCCCGCCCGGGTCGGCCTCAGCCCTGCCGCAGCCGGCGGAGCTCCTCGGTCACCTGCGGGAGCACCGTGAACAGGTCCCCGACGATGCCGTAGTCGGCGATCTCGAAGATCGGCGCCTCCGGGTCGGGGTTGATCGCCACGATCGTCCCGGACGCCTGCATGCCGCCGCGGTGGTGCACCGCCCCGGACACGCCCGCGCCGATGTACAGCCGCGGCGACACGGTCACACCGGTCTGCCCGATCTGGGTCTCGTGCCCGATCCAGCCCTCGTCGGTGGCGACGCGCGTCGAGCCGACCGCGCCGCCGACCTCGTCCGCGAGCGCCTCGATCGGCGCGAAGTCGCCCTCGGTCCCCCGACCGCCCACGACGACCACGTCGGCCGACGACAGGTCGGGCCGGTCCGAGGGCGCCGCGGGGGTGCGCCGCACGAGCGCCGCGCGGGTCGCCCGCTCGGAGACGGCGAGCGCGCGGGTGCGCAGCTCGGGCGCCAACGGCGCCTCCGCCTCGACGTGCCGGGACACCACCGCGCCGGCCTTGAGGAGCACGACGGCGAGGTCGGTCCGCACGGCGCACCGGGTGGTCCAGGTGCCCGCGAGCACGGTCTTGGACGCGACGACCCGGCCCTCGGCGTCCCGCTCGACCGCGGCGGCGTCGGTGACGACGCCCGCCCCGGTGGCGACGGCGAGCCGCGCGGCCGCCTCCTTGTTCTCGAAGGTCGACAGCGCGAGGAGCACCGTGGCACCGGTCTCCCGCACGGCCTCGGCGAGCACCTCGGCGAGCACGGGGGTCAGCCGGGCGTCGACGGCGCCGGTGGACACCTGGTGCACGACGGCCACGCCGTGCCGGCCGAGGACGGGCAGCGCCGGGTCGACCGGCTCGTCGCCGACCCACAGGCCGTGCACCTCGCCGCCGTCGGCGAGGTCGCGGGCCGCCGTGGCCAGCTCCAGGACGCTGCCGCGCAGGGCGCCGGTCTCGGCGTGGTCCAGCAGGACGAGGACGGTCGCCATCAGAGGACCTCTCCGGTCGCGGGGGTGGTGCGGACCAGGTCGCGCTCCAGCAGCCACGCGGCGAGCCGCGCGCCCGCCTGGCCGTCGTCGGTGACCAGCACCCGGTCGGTGCGCGGCGGTCGGTGCGCGGCCTCCAGCACCTCGGTGCGGGCACCCGCTGCGCCCACGGTGGCCGGGTCGACGCCCAGGTCAGCGAGCGTCAGCGTCTCCACCGGCTTCTTCCGGGCGGCCATGATCCCCTGGAAGTTCGGGTAGCGCGGCTCGTTGGCGCGGTCGGTGACCGACACCAGCGCGGGCAGCGGCGCGGTGAGCTCCTCGACGGCGTGGTCCAGGTCGCGGCGCACCGTGACGGCGCCGTCCGCGAGCGTGACCTCGGCGGCGAGCGTGAGCTGCGGCAGGTCGAGCGTGGCCGCGAGCGCCGCGGGCAGCAGCGAGGTCAGCCCGTCGAGGCCGGCCATGCCGGTGACGACCAGGTCGACCGGCGCCTGCTCCCCCAGCCGGCGCAGCACCGCGGCGAGCACGGCGGCGGTGCCGAACACGTCGGAGCCGGCGACGGCGTCGTCGAGCACGTGCACGGCCGCGTCGGCGCCCAGCTGCAGGCCACGGCGCACCGCGTCCTCGGCGTCGTCCGGGCCGACCGTCACCACGACGACCTCGGCCTCGTCGCCGGCGTCGCGCACCTGCTCGGCCAGGACGACCGCGGCCTCGACCGCGTTCTCGTCCAGCTCGTTGATGGTGCCGTCGCCGCCGTCGCGGACGAGGCGCCCGTCGGGCCCCAGCGCGCGCTCGGACTGGATGTCGGGCACGTGCTTCACGCACACCACGATTCTCACCCCGGGAACGTTACCCGCCCCGCGGGAGCGGGTGCACGGGACCCGGTCCCGGTGGACGACGCGGTGCCGCCGCCCGCCCCGCGGCGCCGGAGCCCCAGGTCGCGGCCCCGCGGAGCCCCGCGTCCGGGCCACAATGGGGCGCGTGACCCCCGCCGCCCCGCACCCCGGCCCGCCGCCCCGCCTCGGGGTGCACGCGACCGACGACGGCGTCGAGGTCGGCGTGCTCGCGCCGCACGCGGACGCCGTCGACCTGTGCCTGCTCGACCCCGACCCGGCCGCGCCGACCGGCTGGGCCGAGCGCCGCGTCCGGCTCGACGGCCCGGACCTGGGCGTGTTCAGCGCGCGGGTCCCCGGCGTCCGGCCCGGCCAGCGGTACGGCCTGCGTGCGCACGGCCCGTGGGACCCGGGCGCCGGCCTGCGGTACAACCCGGCGAAGCTGCTGGTCGACCCGTACGCCCGCGGGCTGGTCGGCGAGGTGGACCACGGCCCGGCGACGTACGGGCACGTCGTCGACGACGCGCTGCGGGGCGACCCCGCCGGCGAGCCCGACCCCCGGGACTCGGTCGCGCACGTGCCGCACGCCGTCGTCCTGGACCGCCGCCCGGGACGCCGGGGCGCGGGCGACGCGGTCGACCCCGCCGCCAACCGGCCGCACACCCCGTGGACCGACACCGTCGTCTACGAGGCGCACGTCAAGGGCCTCACCGTCCGGCACCCCGAGCTGCCGCCGCACCTGCGGGGCACCTACGCGGCGCTCGGCCACCCGGCCGTCGTGGACCACCTGCGCGCGCTCGGCGTCACCGCCCTCGAGCTGCTGCCGGTGCACGCGTTCTCCGCGGAGCCGCACCTCGTGCAGCGCGGCCTCACCAACTACTGGGGCTACAGCACGCTGGGCTTCTTCGCCCCGCACGCCCCCTACGCGACCGCCGCCGCGCGCGCCGCCGGGCCCGCCGCGGTGCTCGACGAGCTGCGCACCGCCGTGCACGCGCTGCACGAGGCGGGCATCGAGGTGCTCCTCGACGTCGTCTACAACCACACCTGCGAGGGCGGCCTGCCCGGCCAGCACCTGTCCTGGCGCGGCCTCGACTCCGCGGTGTACTACCTGCACGACGGCGCCCACCCGGCGGCCCTGGCGGACGTCACCGGGACGGGCAACACCCTGGACTTCCGGCGCCCCGAGGTCGTCCGGCTCGCGCTCGACTCGCTGCGGTACTGGGCGCAGGAGGTCGGGGTCGACGGCTTCCGGTTCGACCTGGCGGTGACCCTCGGGCGCGGGCACGCCGGCTTCGACCCCGACCACCCGTTCCTGGTCGCGGCCGCCACCGACCCTGCCCTGCACGGCCTCAAGCTGGTCGCGGAGCCCTGGGACGTCGGGCCGGGCGGCTGGCGGACCGGGCAGTTCCCGCCGCCGTTCGCCGAGTGGAACGACCGGTTCCGCAACTCCGTGCGGTCGTTCTGGCTCGCCGACCCGGCCCGCGCGGCCCACGGCCTGCCCGAGCACCGGGTCCGGGACCTCGCGACCCGGCTGGCCGGGTCCGTCGACCTGTTCGGGCGGTCCGACCCGCCGCTCGCCCGCGGCCCGCGCGCGTCGGTCAACTACGTCACGGCGCACGACGGGTTCACGCTTGCCGACCTCGTGGCGTACGAGCACAAGCACAACGAGGCCAACGGCGAGCAGAACCGCGACGGCTCGGACGACAACCGGTCCTGGAACCACGGCGTCGAGGGGCACGTCGCCGCCGACTCCGTCGCCGCGGACATCGTGCCGCTGCGCCGCCGGTCCATCCGGAACCTGCTCGCGACCCTGCTGCTCGCCGCGGGCACGCCGATGCTCACCGCCGGCGACGAGCTCGGCCGCACCCAGCGCGGCAACAACAACGCCTACTGCCAGGACTCGCCGCTGTCCTGGGTGTCCTGGGACCTCGCGCCGTGGCGCCGGGACCTGCTGGCCACGACCCGGCACCTCACCGCCCTGCGGCGGGCGCACCCGGCGCTGCGCAGCGCCCGGTTCTTCACCGGCCGCGCCGGGACCGACGGGCGGCCCGACCTGGCCTGGTTCGATCCCGCGGGGGCGGTGTTCACCCACGAGCGGTGGCACGACGCGGACCTGCGGACGCTGCAGATGCTGCGCACCGCCGACGGCGACGCCGTGCTGCTGGTGGTCAACGGGTCGCTGGACCCGGTCGACGTGGTCCTCGCGGACCCGGACGTGGAGGCACCGGAGGCCCCGGAGGCTCCGGCCGACGCGGGTGCGCCGGACGCGGGGACGACGTGGCGGCTCGCCTGGGACTCCACCTGGGAGCACCCCGGCGAGGCCGACACGGCCGACCTCAACGGCGCCCTGCACCAGCCCGCGGGCACCCGCGCGACCTTGGAGCCCCTGAGCCTCCGCGTCTACGTCGCCTGACCCGCGCCGCGCCCGGCCCCTCCCCGGCGAGAGAAGCCCCGCCGGCCGAGACCCCCGCCGAGATAGGACCTCCCCGCCGAGATAGGACCGGCCTGGGCCCTATCTGGGGGCGACGGTCCTATCTCGGCGGGGGTTCGGCGGGGGTTCGGCCGCCGACGGACGGTCAGCCCGCGTTCGCCACCAGGCCCACCTCGGCCACCGACGCCAGGCCGTCGTGCCGCGGGACGACGCGGACCGAGTACCCGAACGGTCCGGACGCGTCGAGGACCAGGTCCCCGGCGAACCCGTAGCGGCCGCCCTCGTAGGTGTCCGCGAGCGCCAGCGGGTCGACGGTGAAGCCGTGCAGCTCGTCGGCCTCGGAGACCTTGCCGTGCACGACCTGCACCTCGACGTCCTCGGGCTTGAGGTCACCGAGGGCGACGTAGGCCTTCACGTGCAGCGTGTCGCCGACCTGCGGCACCTCCCGGACGCCGCCGGACTCGACGTGGTCGACCCGGACGTGCTGCCAGCCGGACCGCACGCGGCCCTTCCAGGCGGCGAGCTCCCGCGCCCCGGCGTACGCCGAGTCGCCCGCGAGCGCCCGGCCGGCGACCGCCGCCGGCGCGTACAGCCGCTCGACGTAGTCGGCGACCATCCGGGTGGCCTGGACCTTCGGGCCGAGCGTGGCCAGCGTGTGCCGCACCATCTCCAGCCAGCGACCCGGCAGCCCGCGCTCGTCGCGGTCGTAGAACCGCGGCGCCACCTGGTGCTCGATCAGCTCGTACAGCGCGGCGGCCTCGAGGTCGTCGCGCCGGTCGGGGTCCTCGACGCCGTCGGCGGTCGGGATGGCCCAGCCGTTCTCGCCGTCGAACCACTCGTCCCACCACCCGTCGAGGATCGACAGGTTGAGCCCGCCGTTGAGCGCTGCCTTCATGCCGGAGGTGCCGCAGGCCTCGAGCGGGCGCAGCGGGTTGTTCAGCCAGACGTCGCAGCCCGGGTAGAGGGTCTGGGCCATCGCGATGTCGTAGTTCGGCAGGAACACGATGCGGTGCCGCACCCCGGCGTCGTCGGCGAACCGGACGAGCTGCTGGATGAGCCGCTTGCCCTGGTCGTCGGCGGGGTGCGACTTGCCGGCGATGACGAGCTGCACGGGCCGCTCGGGGTGGGTGAGCAGGGCGCGGAGCCGCTCGGGGTCGCGCAGCATGAGGGTGAGCCGCTTGTAGGTCGGCACCCGGCGCGCGAACCCGATGGTCAGCACGTCCGGCGACAGCACGTCGTCCACCCAGCCGAGCTCGGCCGGGCTCGCGCCGCGCTGCCCCCAGGAGTGCCGCACCCGACGCCGGGCGTCCGCGACGAGCTGCGCGCGCAGCGTCCGCCGCATCCCCCACAGCTCCTCGTCGGTGATCGCGTCGGTGCGCAGCCAGCCGACGCCCGCGGCGATCTCCTCGCCGGACAGCCGCTCGGCCGCGAGGTCGGACAGTCGCCGGTCGACCCAGGTCGGGGCGTGCACGCCGTTGGTCACCGAGGTGATCGGCACCTCGACGTCGTCGAAGCCCGGCCACAGGCCGTTGAACATGCCGCGCGAGACCTCGCCGTGCAGCAGCGAGACACCGTTGGCGCGGCCGCCGAGCCGCAGGCCCATGACGGCCATGTTGAACATCGTCGGGTCGCCGCCCGGGTAGTCCTCAGCCCCGAGCGCGAGCACGCGCTGCACCGGGACGCCGGCCGCGGCGTTCGCGCCGCCGAAGTACTGCTGCACCAGCCCGGCCTCGAACCGGTCGATGCCGGCGGGCACGGGGGTGTGCGTGGTGAACACCGTGGCCGCGCGGACGGCCTCGAGCGCCTCGTCGAACCCGAGACCCGCGCCCGTCACCAGCTCGCGGATCCGCTCGACGCCCAGGAACCCGGCGTGGCCCTCGTTGGTGTGGTAGACCTCCGGCTCCGGCGCGCCGGTCAGCCGGGACCAGACGCGCAGCGCGCGCACGCCGCCCACGCCGAGCAGCAGCTCCTGCTGCAGCCGGTGCTCGCCGCCGCCGCCGTACAGCCGGTCGGTGACCTTGCGGGCGGCCTCGTCGTTCTCGGGCACGTCGGAGTCGAGCAGCAGCAGCGGCACCCGGCCGACCGTCGCCGTCCAGACGTGCGCGTGCAGCGTGCGGTCGCCCGGCAGCGCGATGGACACGACCGCGGGGGTGCCGTCGTGCTCGCGGACCAGGGTGAGCGGCATGCCGTCGGGGTCGAGCAGCGGGTAGGTCTCCTGCTGCCAGCCGTCCCGGGTGAGCGACTGCTTGAAGTAGCCGGCGCCGTACAGCAGCCCGACGCCGATCACCGGCACGCCCAGGTCGGACGCGCTCTTCAGGTGGTCGCCGGCCAGGATGCCGAGGCCGCCGGAGTACTGCGGCAGCACGGCGGTGATGCCGAACTCCGGGGAGAAGTAGCCGATCGCGGCGGGCAGCGACGGGTCGGAGGCCTGCCGGCGCTGGTACCAGCGCGGCGCCTCCAGGTACTCGTGCAGGTCCGCCGTCGCCGCACGCACCGCGGCCACGACGTCGGGGTCGGCGGCCAGCTCGGCCAACCGCTCCGGGCGCAGGGCGCCGAGCAGCGCGACCGGGTCGCCGTGCACCTCGTCCCACAGCGCGGGGTCGATGCGGGCGAACAGGTCGCGGGTCGGCGCGTGCCAGGACCAGCGCAGGTTGTGGGCGAGCTCGTCCAGGTCGGCGAGCTCGGCGGGCAGCGAGGTGCGGACGGTGAATCGGCGGATGGCTCTCACCCGCCCGAGCCTAGGCACTGCGGGGCCGCCCGGAACAGCACCTGGGTCCTATTCGTGCACGCCACCCACGAGGTCGGCCGTCCGGATGGCTGGGCCCGGCACCAGTGGATAGGTTCGGTCCCGTGACGTCGACACCCTCGCCGCGCCAGCCCGCGTCCCGTCCCGCCCGGCCGTCGCGCGCGACCTCCGCGGCCACCGACGTGCCGCCCCCCACGACCACCGCCCCGGTCCCCGGACCCGCGCCCGCCGCCGCGGCCGACCCGCCCCCCGCGCCGACCCGCCGCGCCCGCAAGGCCGCGAGCCCCGCCAAGGCGGTCGCCACGGCCGAGGCGGTCGCGGAGGCGGCCCGGCCCGACCACGCGCCCATCGGCCGGATCCCGGTCGTGGACGTCTCCCCCGTCGCCGAGGCCGGCCGCTGGCCCGCCAAGGCGACGGTCGGCGAGGCGGTGCCGGTCCGCGCCACCGTGTTCCGCGAGGGGCACGACGCCTGCGCCGCGACCGCGGTGCTCGTCGGCCCCGACGGCACCGACCGCGCCCGGGCGACGATGGTCGACATCGCCCCCGGCCTCGACCGGTACGAGGCCCACCTGGTGCCCGACGAGGCCGGGGCCTGGGGCTTCCGCGTCGAGGGCTGGTCCGACCCGTTCGGCACCTGGGCGCACGACGCGCCGCTCAAGGTCGGCGCGGGCGTGGACGTCGAGCTCGTCCTCGAGGAGGGCGCCCGCCTGCTGTCCCGCGCCGCCGACCGAACCGCCGACGACGCCGGGGCCGCGATCCCCGAGGCCGACGCGCGGGTGCTCCGGGACGCCGCCACCGCGCTGCGCGACGACTCCCGCCCCGCGGAGGCCCGGCTCGCCGCCGGCCTGTCCGCCGAGGTGCGCGCCGCGCTCGCGGCCCACCCGGTCCGCGAGCTGGTCAGCCCGTCGCCCACCTACCCGCTGGTCGTCGACCGCCCGCTGGCCCTCGCCGGCTCCTGGTACGAGATCTTCCCGCGGTCGATCGGCGCCACCTACGACGACGCCACCGGCACCTGGACCACCGGCACGCTGCGCACCGCCGCCGAGGACCTGCCGCGGATCGCCGGCCTCGGGTTCGACGTCGTCTACCTGACGCCGATCCACCCGATCGGCACCACGCACCGCAAGGGCCGCAACAACACGCTGGACGCGAAGCCGGGCGACCCGGGCTCGCCGTACGCGATCGGCTCGCCGGACGGTGGGCACGACGCGATCGACCCGTCGCTGGGCACGTTCGAGGACTTCGACGCGTTCGTCGCCGCCGCCCGCGACCAGGGCCTGGAGGTGGCGCTCGACCTGGCGCTGCAGTGCTCCCCCGACCACCCGTGGGTCGCCGAGCACCCGGAGTGGTTCACCACCCGGCTCGACGGGACGATCGCATACGCGGAGAACCCGCCGAAGAAGTACCAGGACATCTACCCCCTGAACTTCGACAACGACCCCGAGGGTATCGCGGCCGAGATCCGCCGCGTCCTGCAGGTCTGGATCGACCACGGCGTCACCGCGTTCCGCGTGGACAACCCGCACACCAAGCCGCTGTCGTTCTGGCAGTGGCTGCTGGCGGACGTCCGCGCCGCGCACCCCGAGGTCGTGTTCCTGTCCGAGGCGTTCACCCGCCCCGCGATGATGCTCAACCTGGCGCGGGTCGGCTTCCACCAGTCGTACACGTACTTCACCTGGCGGAACACCAAGGAGGAGGTCGCCGAGTACCTCGCGGAGGTGTCCGGCGAGCAGGGCTCGTGGATGCGGCCGTCGTTCTGGCCGACGACCCACGACATCCTCACGCCGTACATGCAGACCGGCGGCACCGCCGGCTTCGCGGTGCGGGCGGTGCTCGCGGCCCTCGGCTCGCCGACCTGGGGCATCTACTCGGGCTACGAGCTCGTCGAGGACGTGCCGCGGCCCGGGGTCGAGGAGCAGATCGACAACGAGAAGTACGAGTTCAAGCCCCGGGACTGGGCGGCCGCGGAGCCGCTCGGCATCGCGCGGCTGCTGCGCTCGCTGAACGAGATCCGCCGGGCGCACCCCGCGCTGCGCCAGCTGCGCAACCTCACGGTGCACCCGACGTCGGACCCGTCGCTGGTCGCGTTCTCCCGGCACCTGCCGGCGCACCTGTCGCCGACCGGCGCGGACGACACGGTCCTGGTCGTCGTCAACCTCGACCCGCGCTCGGCGCACGACGGCGTCGTCGACCTGGACCTGGCCGCGCTCGGGCTCGACCCGGACGCCCGGTTCGTCGCGCACGACGTGCTGTCCCAGGAGGTCTACGCCTGGGACGCCCACCCGTGGGTGCGGCTCGACCCGTACAGCCGGGTCGCGCACGTGATCCAGGTGGAGCGGGTGTGACCCCGGCAGGGGCGACGGGCGGCACGCCGGTGCCGTCCGCGACGGGGGTCGTCCCGACGGTGACGGGCGCGGGCGGGCACGTGCCGCACGGCGCCGCGCCGGCCACGGGCGCCATCGCCACGACCGCGCTGCCCGCGCGCCGGCAGCCGCCGGTGCCGGGCGCCGAGCACGGCGGGCTCAGCGACGACCCGGAGTGGTACCGCACCGCGGTGTTCTACGAGGTGATGATCCGGTCGTTCTCCGACTCGGACGGCTCGGGCTCCGGGGACCTCAAGGGGCTCACCGCGCGGCTCGACTACCTGCAGTGGCTCGGCGTCGACTGCCTGTGGCTGCCGCCGTTCTACCCGTCCCCGCTGCGCGACGGCGGCTACGACGTGTCGGACTACACCGCGGTCGCCGCGCAGTACGGCACGCTCGAGGACTTCACCGACCTGGTCGCAGCGGCGCACGAGCGCGGGATGCGCGTCGTGGTCGACCTGGTGATGAACCACTCCTCCGACCAGCACCCCTGGTTCCAGGCGTCCCGGTCCGACCCGGACGGCCCCTACGGCGACTTCTACGTGTGGTCCGACGACAACACCCGGTACCAGGACGCGCGGATCATCTTCGTCGACACCGAGACGTCCAACTGGACGTTCGACCCGGTGCGCCGGCAGTACTTCTGGCACCGGTTCTTCAGCCACCAGCCCGACCTGAACTTCGACAACCCGCGGGTGGTCGAGGCGATGTTCGACGTCGCGCGGTTCTGGCTGCGCGTCGGCGTCGACGGCTTCCGGCTGGACGCGGTGCCGTACCTGTTCGAGCGGGACGGGACCAACTGCGAGAACCTCCCGGAGACCCACCGGTTCCTCCGCGACCTGCGCGCGATGATCGACCGGGAGTTCCCGGGCCGGATCATGCTCGCCGAGGCCAACCAGTGGCCCGAGGACGTCGTGCACTACTTCGGGACCGAGGCCGAGCCCGAGTGCCACATGTGCTTCCACTTCCCGGTGATGCCGCGCATCTACTACTCGCTGCGCGACCAGCGGGCCACGTCGATCGTCGACATCCTCGCGGACACCCCGGCCATCCCCGGCGGCGGCCAGTGGAGCACGTTCCTGCGGAACCACGACGAGCTCACGCTCGAGATGGTGTCCACCGAGGAGCGCGCGTCGATGTACGGCTGGTACGCGCCGGACTCCCGGATGCGCGCCAACATCGGCATCCGGCGGCGGCTCGCGCCGCTGCTCGACGACTCCCGCAAGGAGATCGAGCTCGCGCACGCGCTGCTGCTGTCCCTGCCCGGGTCGCCCTGCCTGTACTACGGCGACGAGATCGGCATGGGCGACAACATCTGGCTCGCCGACCGCGACGCCGTGCGAACCCCGATGCAGTGGACGCCCGACCGGAACTCCGGCTTCTCGACGGCCGACCCCGGCAAGCTCTACCTGCCGGTGATCCAGTCGCTCGTGCACCACTACAACAACGTGAACGTCGAGGCGCAGCTCGCCCAGACCACGTCGCTGCTGCACTGGGTGCGCGGCATGCTCATGGTCCGGCGGCAGCACCCGGCGCTCGGCCGCGGGTCGTTCGAGGTCGTGCCCGGGGACAACGACGCGGTGCTGTCGTTCCTGCGCCGGGACGCCGACGAGACGCTGCTGTGCGTCGCGAACCTCGCCTCGACCGCGCGCGCGTCGACCCTGCGGCTGCCCCCGGAGCTCGCCGGCGCGACGCTGCAGGACGTGTTCGGCGGCGCCAAGTTCCCCGACGTCGGTCCCGACGGCACCGCGACCTTCACGCTCGGCTCGCGCGACTTCTACTGGCTGGCGGTGACGACGGCATGACCGAGCGACGGGTGGCCCACGAGGACCGGGACGACGCGCTGGCGGCGCTGCTGGCGCCCTGGCTCCCGGGACGGCGCTGGTTCCCGATCAAGGGGGTCGACGCGCGGGTCACCGCGATCGGCGGCCTGACGCTCGCCGACCCGGAGGGCGCGGCGGACGTGCGGCTCCTGCTGCTGCGCGCCGAGGGCGGCGGCACCGGCGCCGTGCTCCAGGTGCCGGTCGTGCTCGGCGGCGACGTGGTCGACGGGGACGCGGCGCTGATCGGGCGGCTGCCCGACGGCACCGCGGTCGTCGACGGCGCCGGCCGGCCGGAGTTCGAGCGGGCGTGGCTCGCCGCCGCGGACCGCCCCGAGGGCGCGGCGCCGGCGGACGGCGACGCGCTGGGCGCGCTCGGCGACCCGAAGGTCGTGCCGGGCGAGCAGTCCAACACCTCGGTGATCCTGCCCGGGGCCGGCCCCGACGGCAGCACCGCCATGCTCAAGGTGTTCCGCGGCCTCACCGAGGGCGACAACCCGGACGTCGACGTCCCGCGCGCGCTCGCCGAGGTCGGCTGGACGCACGTGCCGCGGCCGTTGGCCTGGCTCGGCGCCGAGTGGCCGGACGGCGACGGCACCGCGCACGGGCACCTCGGCGTGCTGAGCGCGTTCGTCCCGGGCGCGCACGACGGGTTCGAGCTCGCGTGCGACTTCGCGCGGCGCGGCGAGTCGTTCGCCGACCTCGCGGAGGACCTCGGGGAGGTCGTCGGGCAGATGCACCGGGCGCTGGCGCGGGCCCTGCCGGACGACGTGCTGCCGGCGGACGGGGCGGGGGCGGCGGACGCGGGCGTCCCGGCTGCCGGCTCGTCCGGCGGCCGGCACGCCGCCGACCCCGAGCCGGGCCTGTCCCCCGCCGCCGCCCGGGTCGCCGACGCGCTCGCCGCGCGGTTCGCCTGGGCGAGCGGGATCGTGCCGGAGCTCGAGGGGTTCGCCGACCCCGTCGCCGCGTTGGCCGAGCGCACGCGGCTGCTCGGCGACGTGCCGCACCGGCAGCGCGTGCACGGCGACCTGCACCTCGGGCAGGTGCTCCGCGGCGACGACACCTGGTACGTCCTCGACTTCGAGGGCGAGCCGCTGCTCCCCGTCGCGCAGCGCACCCGACCCGACCTCGCGCTCCGCGACGCCGCGGGCATGCTCCGGTCCTTCGACTACGCGGCGGCCGTCGGCGACGCGCCCGCCGCGTGGACCGAGGTGGCGCGCGCCGCCTTCCTCGCCGGGTACTCGGCGGAGAGCGGCGACCTCGACCCGGGCACCCGCGCGCACCTGCTCCGGGTGCTCGAGCTCGACAAGGCGCTGTACGAGGCCGTGTACGAGGCGCGGAACCGCCCCGACTGGCTGCCGATCCCGCTCGCGGGGGTGCAGCGGCTGATCGGCTGATCGGCTGATCGGCTGACGGGGCGGGCCCGGCGCGGCCGGTCGGCCGCGCACGGGCCGGGCCGCCTGGCAGACTGCCCGGCGTGAGCCCCGCGACCTCGGCCGGCCTGCCCGGCGTGCCCGAGCCCGCGCCGACGCACGTGCTGCTCGTCGGCGACTCCGTCACGGACTGCGGCCGCCGCGCCGACCCCGAGGGCCTGGGTGACGGCTACGTCCGGCTGCTCGCGGAGGGTCCGCTGCGCGGCTGCCGCGTCACCAACCGCGGAGTCGGCGGCGACCGGGCCGTCGACCTGGCGGCCCGGTGGCAGGCGGACGTCCTCGCCGAGCGGCCCGACGTGCTGTCCGTCGCCGTCGGGATCAACGACACCTGGCGCCGCTACGACCGCGGCGCGACGACGCCCGCCGAGGCGTTCGAGGCCACGTACCGCGGGCTGCTCGGGTCCGCCCTGGCCGCCGGGGTGCGGCGCCTGGTCCTCGTCGAGCCGTTCGTCGTGCCCGTGACCGCGGAGCAGGAGCGCTGGTGGGACGAGGACCTCGGCGCGAAGGTCGCCGTCGTGCACCGGCTCGCGGCCGAGCACGGCGCCGTCCTCGTGCCGGCGGGGACGCACCTCGCGGCCCTCGCGGCGGAGCACGGCGCCGCGGCGCTGGCGGCCGACGGCGTGCACCCGACCCCCGCCGGGCACCGGGCGCTGGCGGACCTATGGTGGGCCGCGGCGGGTGGGGCGGTCCTGCGGGACTGAGTGCCGCCGCCCGGCTCGGTGACGTCTGGCTGCGCGAACGCCCGGGTGGTGGTTGGGTGGGCACATGAACCGCCCGGCCGAGACGTCGCCCGTCACCGTCGACCACGACACGCTGCGCGCCGTCGCCTCCGGCACGCACCACGACCCGCACTCCGTGCTGGGTGCGCACCTCACCCCGAGCGGTCTCGTCGTGCGGACCCTGCGCCCGCTCGCCGACGCCGTCGAGGTGGTGACCACCACCGGCAGCACCCCCGCCGAGCACGAGCAGGACGGCATCTGGGTCGCGCTGCTGCCCGAGACGCAGGTGGTCGACTACCGCCTCGACGTCACCTACGGCGCGGACACCCAGCGGGTCGACGACCCCTACCGCTACCTGCCCACGGTCCAGGAGCTCGACCGGCACCTCATCAAGGAGGGCCGGCACGAGCAGCTGTGGACCGTCCTCGGCGCGAACGTGCACCGCTACCCCGGCACCCTCGGCGACGTGGTCGGCACCGCGTTCGCCGTCTGGGCGCCGAACGCGCGGGCCGTGCGGGTCGTGGGCGACTTCAACCACTGGCAGGGCGCCCAGCACGCCATGCGGTCCCTCGGCGAGTCCGGCGTCTGGGAGCTGTTCGTCCCCGGTGTCGGCGCCGGCACCCGGTACAAGTTCGAGATCGTCGGTGCCGACGGCACCTGGCGGCAGAAGGCCGACCCGCTCGCCAAGGGCACCGAGGTCCCGCCGGCCACCGCGTCCGTCGTCGTCGAGTCCGACTTCGCCTGGGGCGACCAGGACTGGATCGACCAGCGCCGGTCGCACGACCCGCACTCCGGCCCGATGAGCATCTACGAGGTGCACCTCGGTTCGTGGCGGCAGGGCCTGTCCTACCGCGAGCTCGCCGACCAGCTCACCGCGTACGTCCTCGAGATGGGCTTCACCCACGTCGAGTTCCTGCCCGTCTCCGAGCACCCGTTCGGCGGCTCCTGGGGCTACCAGGTGTCGTCGTACTACGCGCCGACCTCCCGGTTCGGCCACCCTGACGACTTCCGGCACCTCGTCGACACCCTGCACCGCGCCGGCGTCGGCGTCCTGCTCGACTGGGTGCCCGCGCACTTCCCCAAGGACGAGTGGGCGCTCGCGCGGTTCGACGGCACCCCGCTCTACGAGCACCCGGACCCCCAGCGCGGCGAGCAGCTCGACTGGGGCACCTACGTCTTCAACTTCGGCCGCAACGAGGTGAAGAACTTCCTCGTCGCCAACGCGACCTACTGGCTCGAGGAGTTCCACGCCGACGGCCTGCGCGTCGACGCCGTCGCCTCGATGCTCTACCTCGACTACTCGCGCGAGCCCGGCCAGTGGACCCCGAATGTGCACGGCGGCCGCGAGAACCTCGAGGCGATCGCGTTCCTCCAGGAGGCCAACGCCACCGCTTACCGGCGGACCCCGGGCGTCATGATGATCGCCGAGGAGTCCACGGCGTGGCCCGGCGTCACCACGCCCACGAGCGGCGGCGGCCTCGGCTTCGGCCTCAAGTGGAACATGGGCTGGATGAACGACACGCTGCGCTACCTCGCGGAGCTGCCGATCAACCGCCGGTACCACCACCACGAGGCGACGTTCTCGCTCGTGTACGCGTTCTCCGAGCAGTTCGTCCTGCCGATCAGCCACGACGAGGTCGTGCACGGCAAGGGCTCCGTCATGCGCAAGATGCCCGGCGACGACTGGCAGCAGCGCGCCGGCGTCCGCGCGCTGCTCGCCTACCAGTGGTCGCACCCCGGCAAGCAGCTCATCTTCATGGGCACCGAGTTCGCGCAGGGCACCGAGTGGGCCGAGTCCCGGTCGCTCGACTGGTACCTCCTCGACCACGCGCCGCACCGCGGCGTCCAGGCGGCCGTCCGGGACCTCAACCGGTTCTACCGCTCGCACTCCGCGATGTGGGCGCTCGACCACTCCCCCCAGGGGTTCGAGTGGATCGACGCCAACGACGCCGACCGGAACGTCCTCGCGTACCTGCGCCGGGACGACCGCGGCAACGTCGTCGCCGTCGTCGTGAACTTCTCCGGCGTCCCGCACGAGGGCTACCGCCTGGCCCTCCCCCAGGGCGGCACGTGGATCGAGGCCGTCAACACCGACGCCGAGGAGTACGGCGGCTCCGGCGTCGGCAACCTCGGCCAGGTCCAGGCCCGGCCGGAGCCGCACCACGGGCGCGCGTTCTCGGCGACCCTGCGCGTCCCGCCCCTGGGCGTCCTGTACCTCGTCCCGGCGTAGCAGGACGCGATCCCACCGGCGGCGGCGCGCCACCCGGTCGGGCCGGGTGCACGGCGCCGGAGTCGCGGCGCGAGGCGGCGAGTGGCGGCGCGGCACTCGGCCGGGCCGGGACGGGACGGGCGCGCGGTACGGCCTCGCGGGGGGGGCGACGCGGCCGCATGACGGTGTGGCTGGCCCGGCTGCTGGGCCGCGGGAACCCCGCATGTCACCCCGCAGCGCGCCGTCCCGCCGAGAAGACGGCTCTCGGCTGTCGGGGCCCGCGCCGCGCAGCCGAGCCCTGCACCGTCGACGCCTGACCGCGCCCGGGTGCGCCGAGTCTCCAGCTTGGAGCTGCGAGCGGCCCTGCTGCGACAGTCCATCGGAGGAGACTCGGCGAGCCTGCGGCTGACCCGCGCGGCCCACCGGTTCGCCGAGTGGGCAGCGGATGCTGCTCACGATGCACGGCCAGGGACATCAAGTGCCCGCTCGGCGGGACCCGCGGGGACACGCACGGCGCTCCCAGCCGGCTGACCTCGCCCGGGACCTCGAGACCGCTCGGTCGCTGAGTCGGCGCCGCGCGCCCAGCAGACGCTGACTGCGACCCTCCCCAGAGGGCGACGCCTGCCCGCCCAGCGCGCGCGCCCGAGGCGTGAGGTGTGAGGTGAGGAGCGACCCAGACGCGCCCCGCGGGCACGCGGCGCACGCCGAGAGGACAACTGTCGGCTGTCCGTTCGTGCGCGGACACAGCCGAGAGTTGCCATCTCGGCGGGGGCGACCCGCCCACGAGCGCGCTCGCGTCTGAACGGACCAGCCACGCGGCGCCCGTCGAGCGGGCAGTCGATGCTGCCCTCGAGGCGTGGAAGGCAGCATCTCCTGCCCACTCGGCGCAGAAGGGCCAGATCGCGCGCGTGGCCGGAGCTGGCACGTCCCGCTGCTGTGCGCGCTCCCCGGGCCCCGCAGCGGTGCGAGGACGGCGTGCGGCGAGCGCACCGGGCACGGCCAGCCCATCGGGCAGCCGTCCCGGGCACTTCCGGGGAAACAGAAAGAGCCACCCCCGAAGGGATGGCTCTTTCTGAAATGATGTCCGGCGGCGTCCTACTCTCCCACACCCTGGCGAGTGCAGTACCATCGGCGCTGAAGGGCTTAGCTTCCGGGTTCGGAATGGGACCGGGCGTTTCCCCTTCGCTATGACCGCCGTAACTCTG
>NZ_JAHVCI010000062.1:0-21287 GCF_019265565.1 Cellulomonas sp. PS-H5 | reverse complement strand
CGCAGCACGTCCGCCGCCGCGGCCAGCCGCCGGGCCGCGGGCGCCCGGACCGCCCGCAGCGGAGTGCCGGGCCGCACCCGGCCGAGCAGCAGCGCCCAGTCGCCCGCGTGCGCGTCGACCAGCGGCACCGCGCCGCGCCCGCCCCAGGCGCGCAGCACCGCGGCCTCGTCCCGCGCCTCGTCGTGCGGGAACGACAGCTTGAGCACCAGGTCGCGCCCGGCGGCGTCGCGGGCGGGCGCGCACCAGGACGCCGAGCCCGACGGGAACGGGTCGCCCAGCACCAGGTCCCAGCGGCGGACCGCGCGGTCCACCAGGGACGGCAGGCGGCCGAGCCAGGCCGTGCCCTCGGGGGTGCGCCCGGCCCCCTGGAGCAGGGCCGCGGGCAGCGCCGGCGACCGCGGCCCGCCACGGCGCGCCTCCCCCGGCGGCGGCGCGCCGCTCACGAGGATCGGGTCGGCGTCGGGCGGCACGCGCGCCAGGCTATCCGCGGCCCGCCCGTGCCCGCCGCGTCGAGGGAGGCCGCCGCATGGACACCTACCGCAAGCGCCGCGCGGGCGCGCCCCCGGGGTTCTTCGCGTGCGAGGCCGCCGGGCTGCGGTGGCTGCGCGTGCGCGGCGGTGCGCCGGTCGTCGAGGTGCTCGGCGTCGGCGCCGACCACCTGGACCTCGCGGCCCTGACCGAGGTGCCGCCGAGCCGGCGGGCGGCGCGCGAGCTGGGCCGCGGCCTCGCGGTCATGCACGACGCGGGCGCCCGCCGGTTCGGCAGCCCGCCCGACGGCTGGCAGGGCGACGGGTTCTTCGGCCCGCTCGACCAGCCGCTGCCCATGCCCGCGGGCGACCACGAGCGCTGGGGCGCGTTCCTCGCCGACTGCCGCATCGAGCCGCTGGCTGCGGCCGCCGAGCGGCGCCGGGCGCTGGGGCCGGACGACGTCGCGCTGCTGCGCCGGCTCGCGGACCGGCTCCGGTCGGGCGAGCTCGACGACGACGACGCGCCCGCGCGGCTGCACGGGGACCTCTGGTCCGGCAACGTGCTGTGGACGCCGACGGGGGCCACGCTGATCGACCCGGCCGCGCACGGCGGCCACCGGGAGTCCGACCTGGCGATGCTCGCGCTGTTCGGGTTCCCGCACCTCACCGACGTCCTCGACGCCTACCAGGAGGTGCACCCGCTGCGCCGCGGGTGGCAGCACCGTGTCGCCCTGCACCAGGTGTACCCGGTGGGGATGCACGCGGTGCTGTTCGGCGGCGGCTACGCCGCGCAGCTGCGCCGGCTCGCCGCGCCCTACGCGTGACGGCCGTGCGTGCGCCCGGCGGGGCCGTGGGCCCCGCCCGGGCGGGTCAGCACCTGTACGCCACCGTCCGCCGCGCCCGCTTGTCCTTCTCCCGCGCGACCTGATCCGCCCCGGCCTCGTTGAGGGCCGTCGGTGACGAGCCACCCGTCCCGCGTCCGTCCACCCCTCACGAGGGGCGCGTGCTCCGCGTCCGGGCCGGTCCCTCCACGGCGGGATGCTGCACCGCCGCGCGGACCGGGAGCTCTGAGTCTCACCCCGTCCAGCGCGGCGGCGCCAGCGTTTATTCCGGTCAGCCCACCGGGTCGGTGGTCATCCGGACCGTGAGGGTCACCTCGGTGCCCGGCTCGACGGTGCCGGAGGTGGGGTCCTGCGTGACGACGACCCACTGGGTCGGGTCGTCGATCGGCCGGCCCTGGCCGGACGCGTCGGCGGCCTGGACCTCGAGGCCGCGGGCCTCGAGCGTCTCCTGCGCGGTCGCGAGCAGCAGGTTGGTCTGGTCGATGACCTGGACGTCCTGGGTCTCGGCGGCCGCGGTGGTGGTGTCGTCGGACGCGGAGCCCGCCGACGTGCTGCCCTCGCCGGAGGCGCAGGCGGCGAGCAGGGAGACCGTCGCGACGGCGGCGGCGGCCACGCTGAGGGTGCGCGTGGTCCGGCGACCGGCTCGGGCGATGGACATGTTCATCGGGGGCCCTCCTGGGCTGTTGCGGTGCGTCACGGACCGCGGTCCCCGGGGTCGCCGGTCGCCGCGGAGGGCGCGGGACGGGCGAACGCGCCGCGCTGCGGCTCGCAGGCGGCCGTCGTCGGCAGTCGAGCGGCCGCCCGGGACGTGCCCCGGCGGGCGACGCGCCCTCGGCCCACAGCCTACGCCTGTCGGGCGACAGGTTACGTCCGCATTTCGGGGATCTGTGACGCAGCCACCGGCGGTGACGCCCGGACGGCCCAGGCGTTCACCCGTGCGCACCGCCCGGGCGGGTGCGTCAGGCGGCGGCGCCCGGCCTCCCGGCCACGTGGAACCGCGCCCCGAAGTGGTCGAACGTGGCAGGCAGCGGGTCGGTCGCGAGGTGCCGGGCGCGCGGGAAGACCAGATCGGCCTCCGCCAGGCGCGCCAGCAGCCGTCCCGCGACGAGCAGCACGACGTTCCGCCCCGGGCAGGAGACGGGACCGCCGCTGAACGGGATCAGCCCCCAGTCCGCGTCCGCGCGCCCGTCGAGCCACGCCTCGGGCGCCCAGGCGTCCGCGATGTCCAGGCGCTCCGGGTCCCGGTGGACGTGCGCGCTGACGACCGCGAAGCTCGTCCCGGCCGGCAGCTCCCGGTCGCCCCAGGTGGTCGGCGCGGTGCTGTCCCGCAGGACGACGAGCGTGGTCGGCCACAGGCGCACCGCCTCGAGCACCGACCCGCGGGCGTAGGGCTGCATCGAGGCGCCCGAGGCGGCCTCGTCGCGCAGCCGGTCCCGGACGGCCGGCCGCGCGGCCGCGACGGCGAGCGCGCGCAGCACGGCCGCTCCGGCCGCGTCGAACGCGAACAGCCACTGCGGCACCTGGCCCACGGGGTCCACGCCCCGCTCGGCCTGCGCGGCCGCGGCGTGCGCGACGAGGCTGCCGGGCTCCGCGCGGCGGACGTAGGCGTGCAGCCGGTCGGCGAGCTCCGCCCGCAGCCGGGGACGGCGCGGGTGCAGGTACGCCCAGTTCGCCGCGCGCCGGAGGGTGCTCAGCACGTCGGTGACGCGTTCGTCGTGCCGCGCGGACTCCCCCAGCACGACCGTGCGGACGGTGCGCCAGAACGCCGGGGCGAAGGTCGGCCAGTCGAGCACGCCGCCGCGGTCGACCTGCGCGAGCAGCGCCGCCGCCTCGCGGTCCACCGCGGCGAGCAGCGCGTCGGCGTCCCCGTGGACCGGCTCGGACGTGTCGAGCGCCTGCTCGTTGAGGAGCCGGCGCGCGGGACGCCGGTGCGCCGGCGAGATCAGCACGCTGTCCGGCTCGAAGTGCCCGAGCGCCGCTCGCTTCTCCACCGTCGCCGGGCTGAACGGGTCGGGCGACCCGGCGAGCAGCGCACCCACGTCGCCCGCCTCGAGCGGCAGCACCAGGCGCCGCGGACCGAGCCGCAGCACGACCGGGGCGCCGCCGTGCTCGCGCCGCACGTCGCGCAGCAGCGCGCCGGCCGCCCGGTCGGTCTGCCGGCGCTCGGCCCACGCGGTCGCGCGGGGCCGGCGGACGATCGCGCCCTGCGCGACGAGCGGGCCGAGCACGCGCGCGGCGACGGCGGCGGACCGGGCGGGTCCCAGGTCGACCGGGGTGCGGGGGCTGACGGCGGCGGGATGGGGCATCGGGGTCTCCCGTGGGGTGCGGAGCGAATGCGGGAAGGTCGCGGCCGGACGGGTCTCAGGGCGTGAGCGCCGCCTCCTGCGGCTCGGACAGGGACAGCACGGCCCCGACGACGCCCGGCACGGCCGTGACCTGGCGTTCGACGGAGGCGAGCACGTGCGACGCCTCGTCCTCGGCGAGGTTGCCCGCCAGGTCGACGGCGCCGACCAGGAACAGCTGCCGCGCGCCGACGACCTCGAGCCGGAGCTGGGTCACCCGCGCGACCTCGGGCATCGCGAGGAGCGCACGAACCGCCGCGCCCTGCAGCGCCGGGTCGGCCGTCTCCCCCACGAGGAACCGGCGGTTCCGGTCGATGAGCAGCACGGCCACGACCCCGAGCAGCACGCCCACCAGGATCGAGCCGACCGCGTCCGGCACCGGCGATCCGGTGACCTGGTGCAGCGCGATGCCGGTCCCGGCGATCACGATGCCGACGAGCGCCGCGGCGTCCTCGAAGAACACGGCCCGGACCGTGGGGTCGGACGTCGCCAGCACGTGCTCCCACAGGTCCATCTCCCGCCGCCGGGCCGCCCGCCGTGCCTGCCGCCACGCCTGCAGGAACGACGTCCCCTCGAGCAGGAGCGCGACGCCGAGCACGACGTAGGCGACGACGTACGACGACGCGGGCTCCGGGTGCACCAGCTCCTGGATCCCGTGCGTGATCGACACGCCCGCACCGACGGCGAACAGGCCGATGGCTGCGAACAGCGACCAGACGTAGACCTCGCGCCCGTAGCCGAGCGGGTGCGCGCGGTCCGGGGCCCGTGCCGCGCGCCGCTGGGCGACGAGCAGGAACACCTCGTTGCCGGTGTCGGCCCACGAGTGGGCGGCCTCCGCGAGCATCGACGCCGCGCCGGTGAGCACCGCGGCGACCGTCTTCGCGACCGCGATGAGCGCGTTGGCGGCGAAGGCGACGACGACGGTGAGGGTGCTCTCGGCGTGGCCGTCCGCCGCCGCGGGCGGGCCGTCCGGCGTGGTGACGGGGCTGCTCATGCTCTCCGGAGTAGCACAGCAGGGGACGCCCCGCACGGGCGAGCGGGGACCCGCCGTCCCGGCAGGACGGCGCCGGGGCGGCGCGTCTAGGCTCGGCGGGATGCCCGCACCCGACGCCACCCCCGAGCCCGCCGAGGCCGCGCCGCCGGTCCGTCCCGTCCGTCCCGCGCGCCCCGGCCGCCGCCGCCGGTGGCTGCTGCACGCCCTGCTGGCGCTCGTCGCGCTGCTCGCCGCGCTCGTGTTCGGGGTCACGACGGCGACCGCCGAGTCGAGCCTCGGCCCGCACGAGGCGCGGTACGACGTCACGACGGACGCGACGGTCACGATCGACGTGGGTCCCCTCGGCACCCTGCAGATCGACTCGCCGCTGCCGCTCGGGCTCGGCGCGCGGGTCACCGTCGAGGAGATCCCCGCCGGCGTCGACGCGCTGCACGGGATCGACACGCTCCAGGCGCTCACCGGGGACCTGAACTCCTACCTGCAGTTCTTCACCGGGCCGCAGGCGACGATCGAGGACGCGGCCCGCGCGCTCGTGGCGAACGCGCTGTGGCGGACGCTGGGCGCGCTCGTCGTGCTCGTGGCGCTGTGGTTCGGGGGACGCTGGCTGCTCGGGCCCGGGCGGCGCGAGGAGCTGGCCGGCCGGCTGGCGCCGCACGGCGCGCAGCTCACCGCGGGCGGCCTCGCGGTCGTGCTGGTCGGGACGCTGGTCACCGCGAGCGAGCGCGGCGACGCCGCGGAGCGCGCCCCGTCCCAGACCGCGTCCGCCGTCTTCGACGGGACGCCGCTCGAGGGCGCGCGGATCACCGGGCGGCTCGGCGGCATCGTCGACACCTACGGCGGGCTGGTCGTCAAGGCGTTCCAGGAGAACGAGGAGTTCTACGACCAGGCCGACGACGCGCTCGTCGCGGCGTGGGCGGACTGGGAGGGGCGCCGGGACGTCCAGGCCGAAGACGCCGACGACGCCCCGACCGCGACCGCGGGGCCGACGGCCGGGCCGACCGGGTCGCCCAGCCCGACGGCGGACGCCGGGGAGCCGACCGACGAGGAGGCCGAGCCGCTCACGCTCCTGGTCATCTCGGACCTGCACTGCAACGTCGGCATGGCCCCGCTCATCACGTCCCTCGCCGAGATGTCGGGCGCCGAGGTCGTGCTCGACGCGGGCGACACCACGATGAACGGGACCTCCGTCGAGCAGTACTGCGTGACGACGTTCGCCCGGGCGATCCCGGACGGCGTCGACCTGATCACGGCGCCGGGCAACCACGACTCCGCCGAGACCACCGCGCAGTACGCGCGGGCGGGCGCGACCGTCCTGGACGGCGGCGTCATCGACGTGCGCGGCATGCGCATCCTCGGCGACCACGACCCGAAGGCCACCCGGCTCATCCAGACGCAGACCCAGGACGAGTCGTACGCCGAGGTCGGCACCCGCCTGTCCGAGGCCGCCTGCGAGGACCCCGACGGCGTCGACCTCGTGCTGTTCCACAACCCGCGGACCGCACCGACGATGCTGGCCGACGGCTGCGTGCCGGCGCTGGTGTCCGGGCACATGCACACCCGCACGGACCCCGAGCAGATCGAGGAGGGGATCCGGTACATCTCGTCGTCGACCGCGGGCGCTCAGGAGAACGAGCCGCGGATCGGCCCGCTCAAGGGTACCGCGGAGATGACGCTGCTGCGCTGGGACCCCACCACGCGGGAGATCCTCGACTGGCAGCTCGTCGAGATCGGCACGGACGCGAGCGCGGTCGTCCACGACCCGGAGCGCTGGCCCGCCGTGGTGCCGGTCCCCGCCGACGAGGAGGACGAGGCCGGGTCCGGGCCGTCGGCGACGCCCTCCGGCGCGGCGACGGCGCCCGCGGCGGGCTGACGCCGCCCCGCACGACACCTCCGTCCGCCTCCTGAGACGGGCCGCGCGATCGGTGCCGCCCCGCGGCTCCCCGTGCCACACTCACGACCATGACCTCCGCGCTCCGCCCGTGCCGCACCCTGCGGCACGCCTGCGCGTGTCCGCTCTGTCGGGCCTGACCGCCTCCCCACCTGCCGTCAGATCCGCGCGGGACGTCGTCGTCCCGCCCCGCCGCCCGCGAGCGGCGGACCCCCGAGGAGCACCCCCGTGAGCGTCCTGACCCCTGCCACGCCCGCCCGTCCCGCCGTCCGCCCGGCCGGCACCGCCCCGGCGCACGCCGCCGACCTCCCCACCCAGGCCGACCTGCGCCGGTTCGAGGAGCTGCTGGCCGCCCTGCCCCTGACCCCGGCGGTCGTCGTCGACCTGCCCGGCCGCCGCCTGGTGGTCGACGGGCAGGACGTCGACCTGACCCGCCAGGAGTTCGACCTCGTGGCGTACTTGGCGCGCTCGGCCGGACGCGTCGTCAGCCGCGACGAGCTGTACGACGGCGCCTGGCGCAGCCACGACCTGTCCGACCGCACCCGCACGGTCGACGTGCACGTCCGCCGGGTGCGGGCGAAGTCGGGCCTCGACGGGTTGATCGCGACGGTGCGCGGCGTCGGGTACCGGCTCAACGCCCTGGACGGCCTGCGCGTCGTGGCCTGAGCCGCGGGGAGCGCCCCGTTCCTGTGGCGGGCCGGGCGCCGGCGGGTGACGCTGGCGCTCGGAACACCCGTGCCACCCAGGAGGTCCCCGTGGCCCACGCCGACGACGAGCAGACGAGCACCGCACGTGCCGACGCACCCGAGCCGGACGACCCGCGCAAGCCCGACTCCCCCGACGACCTGACCAAGCGGTCGTGGCGGTACGTGCTGCGCACCACGATCCGCGAGTTCAACCACGACCAGTGCACCGACCTCGCCGCCGCGCTCACGTACTACGCGGTGCTGGCGATCGCACCGGGCCTGCTCGCCGTGGTGTCGATCCTCGGCCTGGTCGGCGACGGGCAGCAGCTCGTCGAGGACCTGGTGTCGACGGCGACGGGGATCGTCGGCCAGGACAGCGCCGAGAACACGCTGCAGCCGATCCTGGAGAACCTCACGAACTCCCCCGGCGCCGGCCTGACGTTCGTCGTCTCCCTGGTTGTCGCGCTGTGGTCGGCGTCCGGGTACGTGAACGCCTTCAGCCGCGGCATCAACCGGGTCTACGAGATCGACGAGGGCCGGCCGGTGTGGAAGCTGCGCCCCGTGCTGCTGCTCGTCACCCTCGTGCTGGTGCTGTTCGCCGTGGTCATCGTCGTGGCCGTGGTGCTGTCGGGCGGCATCGCCCGGAGCGTCGGCGACGCGATCGGCCTCAGCTCCGTCGCCGTGACCGCCTGGAACATCGCCAAGTGGCCCGTCGTGCTGCTGCTGGTGATCGTGGCGGTCGCGATCCTCTACTACTTCACGCCGAACGTGCGGCAGCCGAAGTTCCGCTGGATGAGCGTGGGCGCCCTCGTCGCCGTGGTCGTGTGGATCCTGGCGTCGGTCGGGTTCGGGTTCTACGTCGCGAACTTCGGGTCGTACAACAGCACCTACGGCTCGCTGGCGGGCGCGATCGTGCTGCTCCTGTGGCTGTGGATCACCAACCTGGCGCTGCTGTTCGGCGCGGAGCTGGACGCCGAGGTCGAGCGCGGCCGCGAGCTCCAGGGCGGGATCGAGGCCGAGCGCACGATCCAGCTGCCGCCGCGGGACACCCGCGCGAGCGACAAGAAGCGGGCGAAGGCGGAGGAGGACGTCCGCCGCGGGCGGCTCATCCGGGAGCAGCGCCGGACGCGTCCGCCGCGCTGACCCCGGGACGGGCGCGGACCGGCCGGGCACGCGTCGCGCGTGCCCGGCCGGTCCGCGCGGGAGCCGCGCTCAGGACGCCGTGACGCCCGCGACGTCGAGCAGGTCCGCCAGCCCGCCGATCGTCCGGGCGCCGTCGCCGCCCGGCAGCACGGGCACGGGCCCGGTGCCCCACGCGGGGACGCTCGTGAGGAACGACCCGGGGTCGTGCCGCATGAGCCCGACGACCGTCTCCGCGACCAGCCGGCTGCCCACGGGACCGAGGGAGTTCCCCGAGGTCAGCACCTCGGCCTCCTTGAGCACGTAGTACCAGAGCGGCGTGCGCCCGGTGAGCTCGGGGCTGGTGAGCGCGGACCGGACGCCCGCCGGCGCGCCGCGGAGCAGCTCGGCGCGGGTCAGCGGTCGGATGCGCAGCGCGCGGGCGACCGCCTCCCCCGTCGGCACCCCGAGCAGGTAGCCGCGCAGCAGGTTCCGCTTGGCCAGGTGCTCCTGGATGCCCGCGAGGTCCCGCGGCTCGTTCCGCATGACCGACAGGTCGTCGGCGAGCTGGGTGTCGATCGCGCGGGCGAAGTGCCGCGGGTCCGGGTCGGCCTTGTCGACGAACCGGTCCCACTCGATCGCCCAGTTCTCCGGCAGCGTCTGCGCGCCGCCGATGAAGCCCCCGCGACCGGTGAACTGGAACAGCTGGTCCAGGGTGGCCCGCGGCGCGACGAACCCGGGGTCGCCGAAGTTCCGGTTGTAGTCGTAGGCGTTGCGCACCTGCGAGTGGCCGAACCGGAACGCCGCGACCGAGAACTCGAGCGGCATGACCGGCGGGCGCTTCGCGGGGAACCGCTGCAGGTAGAGGCCCTTGAGCTCGGACAGGACCCAGTCGACGGTCCCCGGCACGGTCACCGTCCGCAGGTAGTCGTGCACGATCAGCCACTGGTGGGTGTGCTGCACGAAGTGCTGCGCGCGGGCGAGCAGGTCGGTGTCGGACAGCCCCGGCTCCGCGCTCCGGAACGCGGTCACCACCGCGTTGTGGAACCGCAGGTAGGCGGTGTGCAGCTGCGCGACGACCAGGTTCTCGTCGTTCCGGGAGTCGCCGATCGTCGCAGGGAACTGGGTCCGGCCCGTCGCGGGGTCGGTCACCGGGTGCCGGCCCGGCAGGTCGCGGGCGGCGGGGTCGGTGGCCGCGGGCACCGGCTGGCCCGGCGCGGGCGACGCGAGGGCGCCGACGCGCAGGAACGGCCCGTCGTAGAACGCGGCGGACCGGTCGCCGTCGGAGCCGTCGCCGTAGACGGAGTCCAGGTTGAGGTACGGCTGCCGGGCGTTGCCGAGCGCCTGCCGCACCGTGGCCGCGTCGACGGGACGGAGCGCGGGGTCCGCGACCGCCGGCTGCTGCAGGCGGGGGTCCGCCGAGTCCTCGAGCGTGAGGTCGTGGTCGATGAACTGGCCCCAGTAGGTGTACACCGCCGGGATCGTCGACGGCGGGGCCGGGCTGGTGGCCGGCTCGGCCATGGCGCCGCCGAGCCGGCGGAGCAGCGCGATGACCTGCGGCGGGTCGGCGGACGGCAGGTGGGCGTCGGCGTCGCCGACCAGGTCGGCGAACAGGTAGCCGAAGTCCGAGGCGTGCGCCTGGCGGTGCAGGACCTCCCCGTGGCCGACGTTCTCGACCACCCGTCCGGCGACGGCGGGCGCGGCGGTCTCGGTCTGCGTGGCGTTCATGTGGTTCCCCCTGGGCGGTGCCGGGCCGCGGTGGGCGCCCGGCCGGGTGGCGGACCCGCGCCGCGCGGGGCGGCGGGGTGAGCGGTCCGGGTCGTCACCGGGGGGGGTGCGGACGGCGCGGGCTGCGAGTCCGGCGCGACGCGGCCGACGACGACGTCGGGGCGGCGCGCACGCCGGGTGCGCGAGGCGACCATCACACCACCGCGTGCGCGGGGGCTTCAAGAGTCGGCGGCGGCCGGACCGGCAGGCGCCGCACCGGCGGCGCCTGCTGCCGCCGGTGCCGGCGTGCCGGTGTACTCCCAGTGCCAGGGCTCCGCCGGACCCGCCCCGCCCGGGCCGGCCCAGGCCGGGTGCTCCCAGCCGTGCGCGGGCCCGTGCTCCACCATCCACGCGTACAGCGGCTGGTCGAACTGCCCGACCCCGCCGAACCCGGCGAAGTCGACCGCGACGCCCCAGCCGTGGTGCGACACCCCCGCCGGCGCGGCGAGCCCGCCCTTCGCCGCCTTGAGCGCCGCCTGCTCCGCGTAGGTCCGGTAGGTGCTGCCGACCGGCAGGTCGGTGCCGTGCTCGGCCCGGAACTCCTCGTTGAGCGCCGTGAGCGCGACCACCGCGTCGCAGCGGAGCCGCGCCCCGGGCGCGAACGGCACCGGGCACAGCAGCACGGGGTCGACGGTCCCGTCCGCGAGGAGCCCCGACGGGCGCGCGCCGCCGCCCCCGGTGCGCACCGGCGCGCCGACGACCCGCCCGTCGAGCACGGGCAGGTCCGCCGCGGCACGCGTCGCCTCGCCGGCGGCCTGCTCCACCCGGTCCAGCCCCGCGACGTCGCCCGCCGCACGGTCCGCCGCGACCGGCACGCTGCGCTCGACGGCCAGCGCGAGCCGGAACACCGACCCGGCGGCCGCGCGGACGCGCAGCGCCGAGGCGACGCGGTCACCGGCCGTCGCGGCCGGCTCGGCCCAGGCGTCCGTGAGCCGGACCACGGCCGCGTCCATCCCGGGCAGGTCGTCGAGCGGCTGCGGCGACACCCGCAGCGGCTCCACGCCGGCGGCGGCGTCCAGGGCCGCGCGGGCGAGCAGTGCGGACGCGGCGGTCACGGCGGGCTCCTCCGCCGTGGTCCGAGCCACCCACCGGTCGCCGTCCGCGGCGGCGGTGCGGACCGGGTCGAACCCGCGGCCGGTGGCGTCCTCGGCCGTCGCGGCGGCGGGAGCCGGGGGCGCGCCGGTCCCGCCGAGCGCCGGCGTCCCGGTGAGCGTGACGCCGAGCGCCACCGCGAGGCCCGCCCCGAGCAGCGACCGGCCACCGACCCGGGCGACCGCCGCACCCCGGCCGAGCCGCGCGCGCCCGGCCATCCGGTGGCGGGGGCGGCGCGGCGCTGACGGCATCGCGGGGGCTCCTGGGCGAGGCGGGTCGCTGGTCCGCGTGGGCGCGCCACCCGGGTGATCCGGACCCGCGACGCCCACCGCGCGCCCGAGCCGCGTCGTCGCCGATCCCCCAGCCGGGGTGCCGGTGCCGCGCCAGGAGTGCGCGCCGGTCGTACCGGGCTCCAGCACCCGGCTCCCGCCACGGGCGCCCCGTTCTGTCGAGGCGTGCCGTCCGGCCAGCGTAGGAACGCCCCGCGGACGGTGTCAACGCGAACGAGTGATCCGGGTCACACCGCGGCGTGCTGGACGGCGCTGTGCCGGAGGCGGCCCGGCGCGACCCGGGCACACCGCGCGCGCACCGGCGACGAGCGGATCACAGGGCGTCCCGGGCGGCCTCCGCGGCACGCAGCCGCTGCTCCGCGCGCTCGGCCTGCCGCGCCGCCGCCGTCCGTGCGGAGCGCGCGTGCCGCACCTCGAGACCGACCTCGCGGGCCTCCTGCTCGGCGGACGCCAGGGCGGCCCGCAACCGCTCGATCTCCTCCCGGGCGCGGGCGATCGTGCCGTCCAGCTCCTCGGCCCGGGCCTCGGCCGCGTGCAGCCGGTCGTCGGCCGCGTCGCGCGCCCCGCGACGCTCGTCCGCCTCGTCGCGCGCGAGGGCGACGTCCTGCTCGGCGGCCCGGACGGCAGCCGCGCGCCGCTGCGCCCGGACCTCGCGCTCGGCCGCGGCCCGGCGCGCGGCGCTGCGCCCCTGCTCGGCCTGGCGCCCCTGCTCGGTCTCGCGCTCCTGCTCGACCCGGCGCTCCTGCTCGGCCTCGCGCTCCTGCTCGACCCGCACGCGGCCGCGGCGCCGCCTGCCGGGCAGCGACACCGTCTCCCCCGGACCGCCTGTGACCTCGCCATCGCCGGGCCCCGCGTCCTCCGTGCGCTCGCCGCCGCCGGACCCCGGCGCGTCCTCGTCCGCGACGCGGGGCCGCGACCGCCGCCCCGCCGGGGCCGCGCGCAGCGGCCGCTGCGGCTCCTCCTCGGCCAGCAGCCGCCCACGACGCCGACCGGGACGTGCCCCGGTCGACCCGTCGAGGTCCGGCTCCCCGTCCGACCCGTCCGCCGCCGCGCCCGCGTCGTCCGGCACCGCGCGCAGCGGCGTCCGTCGCCCCGGCGCGCCGGCGAGGGCCGGCGCGTCCGGCACTGCCACCGCGCCCTCGACGTCGACCGGCTCGAACCCCGAGGAGAACAGGTCCCGCACGAGCAGCCCCGTCGCGACCGCCGCGGCGGCGTCGGGGTCGCCCATCGCCGCGCGGAGGGTCGCCTCGACCTGGCCGCGGACCGCGCCGCCCGCCCCGCCGCCGAGCAGCTCCAGGGCCGCGTCCGCCGCCGCGCCGACGGCCCGCTGCTGCTCCGCGTGCAGCGCCCGGAGGTCCGCACCCGCGAGGGCCGCCTGCGCCTCGCGGATCCGGACCCCGAGGTCGAGCAGCGCGCCCAGGTCGTCGGGACGCTCCCGCACGAGGAGGTTGACGGCCGCGGCGGCGGAGGAGGGCTTCCGCAGCGCGCCCACGGCGCGCGCGAGGTCGCGCTCCCCGTCGGACCGGGCGGCCTTGACGGCGGCGGTGCGGGCGCCGGTGAACCCCGTCGGCGGCACGCCGTACAGGTCCGCCGCCACGCTCACCAGGTCCGCCACCGCCGTCCTCCCGCGTGCTCGTCGCCCCGTCCGCCCCGTCGGCCCAGCGAACCACGCCACCGACCCCGACGCCCGCGTCGGCACGCCCGGCCGGAGGTCCCGTCCCGGCGGCCCGTGGCAGCCGATAGCGTCGGGGCGACCAGCACGGACGACGTGAGAGGGGACGGTGCGGCGTGACCGGCCACCAGTTCGAGATCGGCCGCGACGGGCCCACCGCGGTCGTCGTGGGCGTGGACGGCTCCGACCCGTCGCTGCGTGCCGCCGCCTACGCGGTGGGCGTGTGCCGGCGCCAGGGCAGCCGCCTGGTGGTCGTCTACGTGCGCGAGCCCGGCGGCGGGGTGGCGTCGCTGATGGACACGACCGGCGCGGCGAGCGTCGCCGTCGTCGAGCACCAGGACGCCGTCGAGCGCGCCCTCCGCGACCCGCGCGCCCTCGCCGACGCGCGGGGTGTGCCGGTCGAGGTCGTGGTGCGCACCGGCGACCCGTACCAGGTGCTGTCCGCCGTCGCGCACGAGGTGCGCGCGGACAGCGTCGTGGTCGGGTCGTCGGCGAGCATCGGCCACCGGATCGCCGGCTCGCTGGCCGTGCGGCTGGTGCGGAACGCGCGCTGGCCGGTCACCGTCGTGCCCTGACGGGCCTCAGGCCGCGGCACCCCCGGCGGGGGCCGTCCCTGCCGCTCCCGGCACCGGCCCCGACGTGGGCCGCAGCAGCCCCGACTCCAGCGCGACCTCGGTGTCCAGCGTGACGTACCCCCGCTCGGCGAAGAACACCGTGACCCGGTCCTCCTCGACCACCGACACCTGCCCGGGTCCCCACTCCGCGTGCTCGACCGCCTGCCCGGGCCGCAGCGGCGCGTCCTCCACCTCGACCGACGTGCCCGCGTCGCAGGAGTCGCAGGCCCCGCAGGGCCGCGGGTGCTTCTCCCCGAGCAGCTCGAGCAGCAGCCGGCGCCGGCAGTCGGTGGTGTCGGCGTAGGTGCGCACCACCTCGACCCGGGTCCGCTCGACGGTCCGCCGCTCCTCCTGGCGCTCGGTGGCCGTGCGCGCCGCGGCCTGGGCGGACATCCCGGTCGCCACCAGCGTCCCGCCGTCCTCGCGCCGGACCGCCCCGGTGTCGAGGAGGACGCCGAGGGCGCGGGAGGCCGTCCGCACGGCGAGCCCGCTCGCCCGCGTCAGCGCGCGCTGGTCGCGGCCCCCGTCCGGTGCGGCCGCGACGGCGTCCAGCACGGCCGCGAGCGTGCGCTGCTTCGGCACTCCCCCGGTCCGCAGGTACTGGTTGAACCCGTAGTCGTCCGGGCGGCTGACCAGCACCGCCCGCGCGGGCTCCCCGTCGCGCCCGGCGCGGCCGACCTCCTGGTAGTAGGCGTCGAGCGACGTGGGCGGGCCGGCGTGCACCACGAACCGCACGTCCGCCCGGTCCACGCCCATGCCGAACGCGCTCGTGGCCACGACCAGGTCCTGCTCCCCGGACAGGAAGGCCCGCTCGACGGCGGCGCGCTCCTTCGCCGGCAGCCCGGCGTGGTAGCCCCGGGCCGTCAGCCCGGCGCGGCCGAGCGCCTCGACCAGCTCCTCGACGTGCGTCCGGGTGCGGGCGTAGACGAGTCCCGCGCCGCCGGGGTCCGCGACCAGCTCGCCGACGAGCGCCGCCACCCGGTCGTCCCGCTCGCGCGGCGTGGACGCGTGGTGCGCGCCGAGCCAGATGTTCGGCCGGTCGGCGTCGTGCACGAGCACCCGGGCGTCGACCATTCCGAGCCGCTCCACGACCTCGTCCCGCACCTGGGGCGACGCGGTGGCGGTCAGCGCCAGGACCCGCGGGCGGCCGAGCCGCTCGACGGTGCCGGCCACGTGCACGTAGTCGGGCCGGAAGTCGTGTCCCCACTCGCTGACGCAGTGCGCCTCGTCCACGACCACGAGCCCGACGGGCGCGCGGTCGAGCGCCTCGGCGACGGGACCGCGCGCCAGCTGCTCCGGCCCGAGCACGAGGACGTCGAGCTCGCCCGTCGCGGCCGCGTCCAGGGCTGCGGCCTGCGCGCGGGCGCCGCGGGCCGAGCTCACCGACTCCGCCCGCAGCCCCGCCTCGCGCAGGCCGGCGACCTGGTCCCGCTGCAGCGCGAGCAGCGGCGACACCACGACGGTCAGCTCCCCGCTCAGCAGCGTGGCGATCGCGTACACGGCGGTCTTCCCGGCCCCGGACCGCGCGACCAGGAGGGTGTCCCGGTCGCGCAGCCCGTCGAGCGCGTCGCGCTGCGCCTCGCGGAGCGTCGCGTCCGGGCCGAGGACCCGGCGCACGGCGGCGTCCAGGTCCGGCGCCTCGGCCCCGGACCCGTCGGTCGTCCGCGTCACAGGGTGCGCGCGCGGTTGAGGCCGAGGAAGAACGCGCCGCCGCTGCACAGGATCCCGGCCGTGAACAGCCAGATCTCGGCGGTGTCGACCGCGAGCCCCATCAGGTAGAGCCCGCCCACGAACAGCACGAAGCAGAACAGGAACAGCAGCACCCGCGCGGGCGGGGGCGGCGGGGGCTGCTCCTCGGACGCGCGCACGCGCTCGAGGTAGTCGTCGTCGACGGTGCCGCGGTCGGACACGGGGGCCTCCGGTGGGGGGTGGTGGGGCGCTCAGCGGCGCGGCTGGGCGGGGTTGGTGGGGACGCCGTGGGACGGCGGGTTCTGGGGCGGCCCGGCCGTCTCCGGAGCGGCGCTGCTGGTGCCCGCCGGGGCCGGGGCCGTCTCCGCGGCGGGGGCCGCGGCGTCCCCGGAGGACGGGCGCTGGCCCTCGGCGAGGTCGAGCAGCCGGTGGTCGAGGATCTGGATCACCGCGACCCGGTTCGCGTGCGCCTCCTCGTACCGGCGGAGCACGTCGATCTCGTCGGCCTCCAGGCTGCGGATGCGGTGGCCGAGCGAGCCGATCGGCAGGTGGTCGTAGTCCGGCACGGGCAGGTCCTCGCGGCGCACGTCGTCGTCGGTCATGCGTCCTCCCGGGGTCGTGGCGGCGCCGGGCGCGGCCGCCGCGATCGACGCTAGGCCGGGGTGCGGGGGCGTGCCACCGGAGCGCGGCCGGTCCTACGATCGGCGGGTCCGCGCACGCCCGCCGACACCGCACCGCCAGGGAGCACCCGTGCCCGCACCCCACGCCCCCGGACCCACCGACCTCGACGAGCGGTTCGCGACGCCGCCTGAGGAGCGCGGCTGGACGCTCGCCTACCTCCCGGCGTGGAGCTCGTACACCGCCGCCGTGGCGGCCGCCCGCACCGGCCCCGACGGGCTGCACCTGACGATCCCCGCCGACCACCCGGTCTGGTGCCCGGGCGACCACGTGCCGCCGCTCCGGGTCTCGGCGGCGCAGAGCGGGTCCTGGTCGGGTCCCGTCGGGAGCACGCGCGGGCAGCAGCCGTTCCGCGCCGGGCAGACGGTGCGCGAGGAGCAGCCGGCGCGGTGGGCGTGCACCCCGGCGCAGGGCCGGGTCGAGGTGACCTGCCGCGCGACGATCGGCCCGGGCTCGATGTTCTCCGCCTGGCTGGTCGGCATCGAGGACGTGCCGGAGCGCAGCGGCGAGCTCTGCGTGGTCGAGGTGTTCGGCGACACCCTGGGGACCGACGAGGACGGCATGCCGACCGCCGCGCTCGGCTCCGGCGTGCACCCGTTCCGCGACCCGGACCTGCGCGAGGAGTTCGCCGCGCCGCGCACCGCGGTCGACGTCGCGGCGCGGCACACCTACGCCGTGACCTGGCGGCCCGGGCGGGCGGTGTTCGAGGTCGACGGCGTGGTCACCCGGTCCCTCGCCCAGGGGCCCGGCTACCCGCTGCAGCTCATGCTGGGCGTGTTCGACTTCCCGGACCGCCCGCACGGGCCGGGGGCGCCGGCGGTGCCCGAGCTGGTGGTCGAGCGGGTGCGGGTCACGCCCGGCTGACCGACGCGCGGGCGGGCGTCACTCCCCCGGCTCGTCCGGGCGCCCGCCGTCCAGCGGCTGCGTGAACCCGGCGTGCATCGCCGCCTTCGCCCGGTCGGGCAGCACCGCCGCGGCCGCGGTCTGGAGCCGCGCCTTGAGCGACCGGACCTCGACCTTGTCGGTGCCCGCCATCATCCCGTCGAACGCCTGGTCGGCCACGTCGGCCGGGTCGTCCTTCGGACCGCGCCCGACCGGCGTCTGCTCCATGCCGGCGCGTGCGAAGAACTGCGTGTCGGTCGGGCCGGGCAGGAGGGTGGTCACGGTGACGCCGGTGTCGCCGAGCTCGTGGCGCAGGGCCTCGCCGAACGACTGCACGAACGACTTCGACGCCGCGTAGCTCGCGTACCAGGGACCGGGCATCAGCGCGGCCGTCGACGCGGTCAGCAGCACCCGCCCGGACCCGCGCTGCACCATCGCGGGCACCAGCGCCTTCGCGAGCCGCACCGTGCCGACCACGTTCAGCCCGATGACCGCGAGGTCGCCGTCCAGCGGGGTCTCGACGAACGGGCCGCCCGCCCCGAGGCCGGCGTTCAGGGCCAGCGCGTCCACCGGCCGGCCGACCGCGCGCACCGCGTCGACGAGCTCCGCGACGCCGTCGGCGGTGCCGAGGTCCGCGTGCACGGGCCGCACCGCGTTGCCGGCGGCGGTGAGCGCGTCGGCGGCGAGGGCGATCTGCGGCTCGTCGGCGGCGACCACCAGGTCGAAGCCCTCGGCGGCGAACCTGCGGGCGAGCTCGAGCCCGATCCCGCTCGACGCCCCGGTGACGACCGCCAGCGGGCGGATCGCGATGTGCTCGGTCATGGGTCGGCCTCTCGTCCGGCGCGCGGGCGGCCCGGCCGCACCCGCCCGTCGGACGCTAGGTCGCGCCGCCCCGGGCCGCCACCGGGCGCGGCGGCCCGGGCTCGCGCGACCGGTCAGCCGCCCAGCACGATCTCCCCGTAGGTCCTGAGCTCGTGCGCGGCCACCGTCGCCTCGACGGTCCCCAGCGGGTCGGCGGCTGCGTACGCCGACAGGTCCAGCCCGGTCAGCGCCCCGATCATCGAGACCGGGACCTGGAACGTGCGGTACGCGCCGAACGTCGCCTCCGCGAGCACGCTCGGCAGGAACGCGTCCTGCCCGAGCACGTAGCCCGTGACCACGAGCCGCCCGCCCCGGTCGACCACCGCGACCACCTTCCAGAACTGCCGCGGCAGCAGCACGCCCCGGTACGGCGGGTCGTCCGGGGCCAGCACCGGGCCGGCGAGCACCGAGATGCGCAGCCGGTCGCGCCGCGCCGTGCCGAGCAGGTACTCCTCGAGGCCGAGCCACAGGGTCGAGCCGGCGTTGAACGCGTGGTGCTGCGGGGCCGAGTTCGTGTAGTGGAACGTGTCGTCGTTCGCCGCGCGCGCCAGCGGCCCCCACGACGGGTCGAGCCGCCGGACGAGGTGGCCGCGGTCGAGCGCGTTGTCCGCGTACACCTCGGCGCCGGTCTGCTCCTCGCGCGGCAGGCGCGGGTCGAGGATCCACCGGTCGTCGCTGCGCGGGCGGGCGTCGGTGTGCGCGCCGTCGACGTTCACCGCCGTGCACAGCGCGAGCCGGCGGACCCGGTGCATCACCACGCTGAAGTGGTGGTACCGCAGCTCCGCCGATGCGACCGGCGCGTTCGGCCCCGGGTCCGGCAGCGGCAGCGGCACGCCGAGGAAGCCGGGGTCGTAGCCGCCGCGCGCGGCGTAGTCGGGGTCGATGGCGAGCGACTCGTGGGCGGTCGCGGGCACGGGCCCGGGTGCCGTCGGCCCGTCCGGGACCGGGGCCGGCGCGGCGCCGAGCGCGACCTGCACGGTCAGCGTGAGCGGGATCGCGACGGCCCCGCCGGCGGTCCCGGAGGGGACGGCGCCCACGGTCGCGGCGAGCGTCGCGGACCCCGTCGTCGCCGACGCCGCGCCGGGTGCCGACGTCGCGGCCGCCTCGGGCCCGCCGTGCGGCGTCGCCGGGTCGTCCAGCGCGTCGACGAGCGCTCGCCGCGCCGGGTCGAGCGGCAGCCCCGCGAGGTGCGCCAGGATCCTGCTGATCCGGATCCCCTCGTTCAGCGACCCGGACCCGCCGGGCGACGGGTCCGGCACGCTCGCGTGGTGCAGCGCGACGACCTCCCACTGGTCGTTGAACACCGGCGACCCGGACGACCCCGGCTCGGTGTCCGTGACGTAGTGCAGCACCTGCTCAGGGATGTCGACGAGCCGGTTCTCCCGCAGCGCCACCTCCTTCCGGCGCGCCGCGGGGTGCTGCACGATCGTCACGGACTCCCCCACGACGACGGTGCCCTGCGCGCCCGTGAGCCGGCACCAGCCGAACGGAGCGGTGCTGGCGGGTGCGCCGGCGACGGCGACGAGCGCGAAGTCGAGCTCGGGGTCCGCCGCGAAGAACACGTCGGGGTCGAGCCCGACCTCGACGACCGGCATCGGGTCGCCGTCGAGCGCCCGCTGGAAGTCGAGCTGCAGCACGCTGCCCGCGGCCACGTCCGCCGCCGGCAGCACGTGGTGGTTCGTCAGCACCAGGTGCGGCGACACCAGGAACCCCGTGCCGAACCCGGCGGTGCGGCCGTCGGCGCCGCGGATCACGACCCGGCCGACCGTGCGCTGTGCGACGAACCCGCCCTCGAGGTACCGCGCCTCCAGGAAGTCCGGCTGGTTGACCACCTTCTCCAGGAGGATCTGCGGGGCGTCCGGCAGGGACAGACGCTCGGCCGCGTCCGCGACCAGTGCGGGGGCGGGCACGTCGGCGGGCACCGAGTCCGGGTCCTCGCCGGTGCGGAACCGGCTCACCCGGTCCACGCGGCGCGCCACCCGCAGCGGGTCGTTGGCCGCGGCGAGCTCCCCGCGGTCGACGCGGTCGATCGCCGGGAGCCGGACGTCCGCCCGCTCCCGGGCTCGGCGGGCGGCGAGCTCCCGCTGGTACTCCTCCTGCGCCCGGAGGCGCTCCGGCAGGGTGGTGGCGCCTCCCGGCGCGCTGACGGTGTCCATGGTCCGGTCCCCTCGGGCGGACGACGCGGCGGGCGCCCGGCGCTGCGGGCGGGTGGCCGGGCGGGGCGGGCGTCGTCGTCCGTCCCCCGCCCGGCGGACAGGACGCACGGGGGGACGCGCTCGACGCTAGCAGTGTGACCCACGCCACACCAGTGCCGCCGAGGGCCTTGACGCGCCCGCGCGCCGGTGCTGCACTCGAAGGGTCCGCGCCCCGGACGACGGAGTCGAGATGGCCGCCCGCCCACACCCGTCAGCCACCCGCCGGGTCGGGTGAGCACGGTGGCGCGCGCGCTGGTCCTGGTGGGCGTCGCCCGCACCGGCGGCCGGTTCCCGGAGCTGCCGGCGGTGCCCGGCGCGGTCGCGGCGGTGCGCGCCTGGGCCGCCGAGCAGGGCGTCCCCGACGACCTGGTGCTGGCGTTCACCGACGACGACGGCACGCCCGTGACCGCCTCGGCCGTGCTCGCGGGCGTGCGCGGCCTGGTGGACCGCGGGGACGTCGACCAGCTCGTCGTGTACTTCAGCGGCCACGGCATCAACACCGGGAACGCGGAGTTCTGGCTGCTCACCGGAGCGCCCGAGGACGGCAGCCAGGCGGTCAACGTGTCGCTGACCTCGTGGTTCGCGGAGCGGCTGCCCGTCCGGCACGTGGTGCTCGTCTCCGACGCCTGCCGGACGGCCGCGAGCACCGTGCAGGAGCTGAGCGTCCAGGGGGTCGCGGTCGTCCCGAACCTGCCGCCGAGCGGCCCCGCCGCGGCGGTGGACGTGTTCTACGCCTGCGCGCTCGGCGACCCCGCGTACGAGGTGAAGGACCCCGCGGCGTCCGGGGCGGCGTACCAGGCGCTGTTCACGTCGGCGCTCGTGGGGGCGCTGCGCGGCGACCACCCGGCGCTGGTGACGCCGGGGCCGGGCGCGCTCGCGGGAGGCGGCGGTGCCGCGGGCGCCCCGGGAGGCGCCGGTGCCGGGCCGGGCGCCGGGTTCGGGCTCGTGCAGCCCTGGCCGCTCAAGCGGGCGCTGCCGGGGCTGGTCGCGGAGCGGCTGACGGCCGTGCACGCCCCGCTCGACCTGGCCCAGACGCCCGACGCCCGGCTGTCCTCGGACCCGCTCGAGGCGTGGCTGTCCCGGATCGAGCCGTGGCCGCTCGCAGCGCCGGAGGCGGCCGCGGCCGACGGCGCCGCGGGGGGCGCGGGCACGGAGGGCGGCGGCGCGCCCGCGTCCGCCACGTCCCCGGGCGGCACGCTCGCGGCCCCC
>NZ_JAHVCI010000061.1:0-22870 GCF_019265565.1 Cellulomonas sp. PS-H5 | reverse complement strand
GGCGCCGCCGCACGGCCGCGGCGGCGCGCCCGCGCGCGGGACGTCGACGTCGAGCCCGCCGCCGAGCTGCCCGTGGCGCGGGTCGCCGTCGAGCTCGCGCCCGCGCACCTGGACCGGCCGTTCGAGTACCTCGTGCCGGCGACGCTCGCCGACGCCGCGGTCCCCGGGACGCGGGTCAAGGTGCGGTTCGGGTCGCAGGACGTCGACGGCTACGTGCTCGACCGGACCGCCGAGCCGGAGCACGACGGCGCCCTCGTGCCGCTGCGGCGGGTGGTGTCGCCGGAGGCCGTGCTGACCCCGGCGGTCGGGAGGCTGGCCCGGGCCGTGGCGGACCGGTACGCCGGGACGCTCGCCGACGTGCTGCGGCTCGCCGTGCCGCCCCGGCACGCGCGGACCGAGGGGGAGGTTCCGCCGGCCGGGGCGCCGGGGGACGGTGCCGCTTCTGCGCCCGGCGGTGCCGTGCCTGCGCCCGGCGGTGCCGTGCCTGCGCCCGGCGGTACCGCGCGTGCGCCCGGCGGTGCCGCGCCTGCGCCTGGGGGTGCCGTGCCTGCGCCCGGCGGTACCGCGCCTGCGCCCGGCGGTGCCGCGCCTGCGCCTGGGGGTGCCGTGCCTGCGCCCGGCGGTGCCGCGTCAGCGCCCGATGGTGCCGCGCCCGCGCCCGACGGTGCCGGCCCCGCTCCCGCATGGGCGCCCTACCGGGGCGGCCCCGCGTTCCTCGCCCACCTCGCCGCCGGCGGCTCCCCCCGAGCCGCGTGGTCGGCGCTACCCGGCCCCGCGGGGGAGCGCTGGCCCGACGGCGTGGCCGAGGCCGCCCGGGCCACGCTGGCGAGCGGCCGCGGTGCCCTCGTCGTCGTGCCGGACGCCCGGGACGTCGACCGGGTGTGCGCCGCGCTGGTCGCCGCCGGCGTGCCCGCGTGGACCCCGGACGGCACCGACGCGAGCCACGTGCGGCTCATGGCCGACGACGGCCCGGCCCGCCGGTACCGCGCGTTCCTCGCGGTGCTCCGCGGGCACGCCCGCGTGGTCGTCGGCACCCGGGCCGCGGCGTTCGCCCCCGTCCGCGACCTGGGGCTCGCGGTGTGCTGGGACGACGGCGACGACCTGCACGCCGAGCCGCGCGCGCCGTACCCGCACGTCCGTGAGGTCCTGGGCCTGCGCGCCGAGCTCGAGGGCTGCGGCCTGCTGCTCGCCGCGCACGCCCGCTCCACCGAGGTGCAGGCGCTCGTCGCGTCCGGCTGGGTCCGGCCCGTCGCGGCCGACCGGGACGTCGTGCGCGCCCGCACCCCGCGCGTGCGGGCGCTCACCAGCGTCGAGCTCGCCCGCGAGGGCGCGGCGGCGGCTGCGCGGCTCCCCGGCGAGGCGTGGCGCACGATCCGCGACCGGCTCGCCGACGGGCCGGTGCTCGTCCAGGTGCCGCGGGCGGGCTACCTCCCGGCGGTCGCCTGCGCCCGGTGCCGGGAGGTCGCCCGGTGCGCGCACTGCCACGGGCCGCTGGCGCTGACGTCCGGCGACGGCACGGCGCAGTGCCGGTGGTGCGGCCGCCTGGCGATCGGGTGGCGGTGCGAGGCGTGCGGCAACGGCACGTTCCGGTCCGTCGCCGTCGGCTCCGACCGGACCGCGGAGGAGCTCGGTCGCGCCTTCCCCGGGGTGACGGTGCGGCACTCGGGCGCGCGCTCCGGCGTGCTGGCGGAGGTGCCGGACCGGCCCGCGCTGGTCGTGTCGACCATCGGCGCCGAGCCCGTCGCACCCGGCGGCTACGCCGCGGCGGTGCTCCTCGACGCCGCGGTCACGACGGGGTCCACCTCGCTGCGCGCCACGGAGGACGCGCTGCGCCGCTGGCTCGCCGCGGCCGCGCTCGTCCGGTCGTCCCGGGACGGCGGCGTCGTGCTGCTCGTCGGCGACGGCGCCGAGCGGCCCACGCAGGCGCTCGTGCGCTGGGACCCGGTGGGCCTCGCCGAGCGCGAGCTCGCCGAGCGGGCGGAGGTGCGGCTGCCCCCGGTCGTCCGGGTCGCCGAGCTGGTCGGGACCCGGGAGGTCGTCGCCGCGGTGCTCGCGCGCGTCGAGCTGCCGGAGGGCTCCGACGTGCTCGGTCCGGTGCCGCAGCCCGAGCCCCTCGCGCCGGGCGCCGCCGCCGTGCAGGAGTCGCTCGACCCGCCCGTCCGCACGCTCGTCCGGGTGCCGGTGGCGCAGGGGCGGGCCCTCGCGCGGTCGCTGGCCGCGTCCCTCGCCGTCCGCAGCGCCCGCCGGGAGGGCGGGACCGTGCGCGTGCGGCTCGACCCGGAGGAGATGCTGTGACCGCCGTCGACGCCGTCGTGTTCGACCTGGGCAACGTCCTGGTGCGCTGGGAGGCCGAGCGGGCCTTCGACGGCGTGCTCACCGACGCCGAGGTCGAGCGGTTCCTCGCCGACGTCGACTTCCCGGCGCTCAACCTCCGGCAGGACGCCGGCCGGTCCTGGCGGGAGGCCCGCGACGAGGTCGCGCGCACGCACCCGGAGCACGCCGCGACCGTCGACCTGTACGTCGAGCGGTTCGTGCACGCCCTGCCGGGGCCGGTGCCGGGCAGCGCCGAGGTCGTCGACGACCTGCGGGCGGCGGGCGTCCGGGTGCTCGGGCTCACGAACTGGTCCGCCGAGACGTACCACCACGGCGAGGCGGTCGCGCCCGTCATCGGGCGGCTCGAGGCCGTCGTCGTGTCGGGGCGGGAGGGCGTGGTGAAGCCGGACCCGCGGATCTTCACGGTGCTCGCCGAGCGGCACGGGCTGGAGCCGGCGCGGACGGTGTTCGTCGACGACAGCCCCGCGAACGTCGCCGGCGCCGCGTCGCTGGGGTACCAGGCGGTGCTGTTCACGGGCGCGGCGGCGCTGCGGGCGGACCTCGTCGCGCGCGGGGCGCTGCCCGCCTGACGCGGCGAGTGGCCAGGCCCGACGTGGTGAGCGGCGCAGGCCTGACGCTGCGAGCGGCGCGGGCCTGACGCGGCGAGCGGCGCGGGCCTGACGCGGCGCTCGACGCGGCACCCGACGCGCCGCCCGGCGGCACACCGGCCGCGGCGGGCGCCGCGCCGTTCTGCTTGGATCGGGGCCATGGCCAGCCGCTACGTGAGCGACAACGTCCGCGCCAACGTCAGCTTCGTCGTCGCCCTCGCGACCGCCGTCGGGGTGCTGGCGATCCGCGGGGACCGGCTCGGGGTCGGCCCCGGCGCGGCGGCGATCACGTTCTACCTCGCCATGTGGCCCGTCTTCACGGGCGTGTACCTGGTGTGGACGCACGTCACCTACGCCCGGCGCGGCCCGCGGGGCCTGGTGGCGAGCGCGTGGCGGGAGCGCACCCTCGGGCGGCGGTGGTGGAACCGGCTGCTCGGGTACGGCGGGGCGACGAGCTGGACGATGGCCGCCGCCGTGGTCGCCGTCGCGGTGACGATCCTCATCGCGCAGGACCCCCGCTACCGCGACGACTGGACGTACATCGCGCTCGGGCTGGTCAACGTCGCGTGCTCGTGGGCGCAGATGGTCTACGCGTTCACCCTGCAGTACCTCCGGCTCGACCAGGGGCGGCGCGACGACGGCGAGCGGCACCTGACGGTCGACGTCGAGGGGGACCCGCGGTTCGGCGACTACCTCACGCTCGCCGTGCTGCTGTCCGCCATGGCGGCGACGGTGTCGGGGCACATGCGGTCGCGGGCCGCGTGGACGCTGGCGCGCACGCACGTGCTGCTGGCGTTCGCCTTCAACTCCGTGGTCGTGGCGATGATGGTGTCACTGCTGTTCGGCGGGCTCGGGTCCTGACCCGCGCGGCACTAGGATCGGTGCCCATGCGCCTGCTCTTCGCCGGGACGCCCGCGGTGGCGCTGCCCTCCCTGGACGCCCTGCTCGCCTCCCGCCACGAGGTCGTCGCCGTCCTGACCCGCCCCGATGCCCGCGCGGGCCGCGGCCGGACGCTCACGCCGAGCCCGGTGAAGGAGCGCGCGCTCGAGGCGGGCATCGAGGTGCTGACCCCGGCCACGCTCAAGGACCCCGAGGCGCAGGCGCGGATCGCCGCGATCGCCCCGGACGCCGCGCCCGTCGTGGCGTACGGCAACCTCGTCCCGCCCGCCGTCCTCGGCCTGCCGCGGCTCGGTTGGGTCAACCTGCACTTCTCCGTCCTGCCGGCCTGGCGCGGCGCGGCGCCGGTGCAGCACGCGATCATCGCCGGCGACGAGGTGACCGGGGCGTCGACGTTCCTGCTGGAGGCCGGGCTGGACACCGGGCCCGTGCTCGGCACGCTGACCGAGACCATCCGGCCGCTGGACACCTCGGGCGACCTGCTCGGGCGGCTCGCCGACGCCGGGTCCGACCTGCTGGTGAAGACCCTCGACGCGCTCGAGGACGGCGTGCTCACGCCCGTGCCGCAGCCCGCCGACGGCATCAGCCTCGCGCCGCGGCTCACGACCGACGACGCCCGCGTGCGGTGGCAGCACCCCGCCATGGCCGTCGACCGCCGGGTCCGCGGCTGCACGCCCGCGCCCGGCGCGTGGACCACCCTGCCCGACGGCGCGCGCCTCGGCCTCGGTCCGGTGCGGCCCGTGCCCGAGGTGACCGACCTCGCCCCCGGCGCGGTGCGCGTCGGGCGCGGCGAGGTGCTGGTCGGCACCGGCACGCACGCCGTCCGCCTGGGGGAGGTGCGGCCCGCGGGCAAGCGCGCGATGGCCGCGGCGGACTGGGCGCGGGGCGCCCGGCTCGACGAGGGCACCGTGCTCGGCCGGGACGACGTGGCCGTCCAGGGGGTGCAGGCGTGAGCGAGCGACGTGGTCAGGGCGGCGGGGATCGCCCGGGCGGTCGGGGCGGCCAGGGCGGTCGGCCGGGACCGTCGGGCCAGGGCGGCGAGCGGCGTCGATCCGGGGGCCAGGGCGGCCGGCACCGCGACGCCGCCGGTCGCCAGCGCCCCGCGTCCCGCCAGGGCCCGCGCGACCGCACCGCCGCCGCACCGTCCGCGCGCCGCCGGTCGTCCGACCCGGCCCGCACCGCGGCGTTCGACGTCCTGCGCACCGTGGCGGACTCCGACGCCTACGCGAACCTCGTCCTGCCCCCGCTGCTGCGCGAGCGCGGCATCCGGGGCCGCGACGCGGGCTTCGCCACCGAGCTGGCGTACGGCACCCTCCGGCTCCAGGGCCGGTACGACGCGGTCCTGGCCCAGTGCACCGGACGCTCGCTCGACCAGGTCGACCCGCCGGTGCTCGACGCGCTGCGGCTCGGCGCGCACCAGCTGCTCGGCATGCGGGTGCCGCCGCACGCCGCGGTGTCCGAGACCGTCGGGCTCGTGCGCGAGCAGGTCGGCGCGGGGCCCGCGCAGTTCGTGAACGCGGTGCTCCGGGCGGTGTCCCGCGAGCCGCTCGACGTCTGGCTCGAGCGGATCGGGGACGCGGCCGACCCGGCGGGCACCGACGCCGTCGCCCGGCTGTCGGCCGTCGACAGCCACCCCGCCTGGGTCACCCGCGCGCTGCGCGAGGCCCTGGTCGGCCACGGGCGGCAGGCCGACGAGCTCGGCATGCTGCTCGCCGCGGACAACGAGGCGCCGCGGGTGTCGCTGGTCGCGCGACCGGGACTCGCCGACCGCGACGACCTGCTCGCCGCCGCCGGCCCCGACGCCGCCCCGGGCCGGTGGTCGCCGACCGCGGTCACGCTCGCGGGCGGCGGCGACCCGGCCGGCCTGTCCGCCGTGCGCGCCGGGACCGCGGGCGTGCAGGACGAGGGCAGCCAGCTGGTCGCGCTCGCGCTGGCGGACGCGCCGCTCGACGGCCCCGACGCGCGCTGGCTCGACCTGTGCGCCGGCCCCGGCGGCAAGGCCGCCCTGCTGGCCGCGCTCGCGGGACAGCGCGGCGCGCGGCTCGTGGCCAACGAGGTGCAGCCGCACCGCGCCCGGCTGGTGCGGCAGGCGGTGTCCGCCGCGCCCGAGGGCGCCGTGGAGGACGTGCGGGTCGGCGACGGCCGCGAGGTCGGCGAGGCCGAGCCCGGCGGCTACGACCGCGTGCTGCTCGACGCCCCGTGCACGGGGCTGGGTGCGCTGCGGCGCCGCCCGGAGTCGCGCTGGCGGCGGACGCCGTCGGACCTCGCCCAGCTCACGGTCCTGCAGCGGGACCTGCTCGGGTCGGCGCTGCGCGCGGTGCGGGTCGGCGGGGTCGTCGCCTACGTGACGTGCTCGCCGGTGCTGGCCGAGACCCGGCTCGCGGTCCTCGACGCCACCCGCGCCGCCCGCAAGGCCGGGCTGGAGGTCGAGGTGCTCGACGCGCCGGCCGTGCTGCACGGCATCGCGCCCGGCCTCGACCTGCCCGAGCGGGAGGACGCGCAGCTCTGGCCGCACGCGCACGGCACCGACGCCATGCACCTCACGCTGCTGCGCCGGACGGCTTGACCACCCCGCTGGCAGGGCGACCGGCGGCTCGCGGTGGGCGCCGATACCCTGGGCGGGTGCACGCGCAGATCAGCCCCAGCATCCTGTCCGCCGACTTCGCCAACCTCGAGCGCGACCTGCACCGGATCAGCCGGGCCGACTGGGCGCACGTGGACGTCATGGACAACCACTTCGTCCCGAACCTCACGCTCGGGCTGCCCGTCGTGCGGCGGATCATCGAGGTGTCTCCGGTGCCGATCGACGTGCACCTCATGATCGAGGCCGCCGACCGGTGGGCCGTCGACTACGCGCACGCCGGCGCCGCCTCCGTCACGTTCCACGCCGAGGCCGCGCAGGCCGCCGTCCGGCTGGCCCGGGAGATCCGCGCGGCCGGCGCCCGGGCGAGCATCGCGCTGCGGCCGGCGACGCCCGTCGAGCCGCTGCTGGACCTGCTGCCGGAGTTCGACATGGTGCTGGTGATGACCGTCGAGCCCGGGTTCGGCGGCCAGGCGTTCATCGAGGGCACGCTGCCCAAGATCCGCCGGCTGCGCGCCGCGATCGACGAGCAGGGCGCCGACACGTGGATCCAGGTCGACGGCGGGGTGTCCCGCGACACCGTCGAGACCGTGGCCGCCGCCGGGGCGAACGTGTTCGTCGCCGGGTCCGCGGTCTACGGGGCCGACGACCCGAACGCGGAGATCGACGCGCTGCGCGGCCTGGCGGACGGCGCGCTGGCGCGGCGCTGACGGGCGCAGACCACGACCGGCCATCCGCGGGGGCCGCGGTCGGCGCCCTCGTAACGGCGCCCCGCCGCTGACCCCCGGCCCCGCGCCGGCGGGAATGCCGCGTGTGGCATCATCGTTCGTAGAACACACACACGTGCTCCGGGGTCGGTGAAAGTCCGAGCCGGCGGTGACAGTCCGCGACCCGCAGACGCCTCACGGCGCGAGCGGTTGACCTGGTGGAACTCCAGGACCGACGGTGAAAGTCCGGATGGGAGGAGTCGTGGCGGCGTGCTCGGCGTGAGCCGGGTGCGCCGTGGACGTCGTGCACCCGTGCGCCGCCCGCACCCCGGAGACCTGTCGGTCGGAGGGAGCGGGAGTGGGCACGCGGACGGCGGTCGAGCCGGCTGAGGTCGAGCGGGACGCGATGGCGCGCGCCCTGGACCTCGCCCGCCGCGGGCCCGCGCACGGGCCGAACCCGCGCGTCGGCTGCGTGCTGCTCGCCCCCGGTGCCCGCGTCCTGGGCGAGGGCTGGCACCGCGGCGCGGGGACCCCGCACGCCGAGGTCGCCGCGCTCGCCGACGCCCGGGCCCGCGGGCACGACGTCCGCGGCGCCACCGCCGTCGTGACGCTCGAACCCTGCGACCACACGGGACGCACCGGACCGTGCTCGGTCGCGCTGCTGGAGGCCGGCGTCGCGCGCGTCGTCGTCGCCGTCCCCGACCCCAACCCGGCCGCCGCCGGGGGAGCCGCGCGGCTGCGCGCCGCCGGCGTCGAGGTGGTGCTCGGCGTCGAGGAGACCGCCGGCCGGGAGCTGCTCGGCCCCTGGCTGCGAGCCGTCGAGCGGGGGCGCCCGCACGTGACGCTCAAGCTCGCCGCCACGCTCGACGGCCGCGTCGCCGCCGCGGACGGGTCGAGCCGGTGGATCACCTCGCCCGAGGCCCGTGCGCACGCGCACGCCCTGCGCGCGGAGGTGGACGCCCTGGTCGTCGGCACCGGCACCGCGCTGACGGACGACCCCGCGCTCACCGCGCGCGCCGCCGACGGGACCCTGGCCGCGCACCAGCCCCTGCGGGTCGTCGTCGGCGAGCGGGACCTGCCGGCCGGCGGGCGACTCGCCGGCCCGGGCGGCGAGGTGCTGCACCTGCGGACCCGCGAGCCGCGCGCGGCGCTGGCCGCGCTGCACGAGCGCGCGGTCCGCCGGGTGCTCGTCGAGGGCGGGCCCACGCTCGCGGCGGCGTTCCTGCGCGCCGGGGTCGTGGACGAGGTGCACGCGTACCTGGCCCCGGTGCTGCTGGGCGCTGGTCGTCCCGCTGTGGCCGACCTGGGCATCGGGACGATCGGGGACGCGCTTCGGCTGCGGACCCGCGAGGTGCGACAGCTGGGGCCCGACGTGCTCGTCGTGGCCGACGTCGAGGAGGAGGAGCGCTGATGTTCACCGGCATCGTCGAGGAGGTCGGCACCGTGGTGCAGCTGGACCTGGCCCCGGGCGGGACGGGCGGGGCGGGCGGCGACGCCGCCGGGGACGACCGCGACGCGCGGCTCGTGCTGCGCGGCCCGCTGGTCACCTCGGACGCCCGGCACGGCGACTCGATCGCGGTGTCCGGGGTCTGCCTCACCGTCACCGACCTGCCGGGCGACGGCACCTTCGCGGTGGACGTCATGCCGGAGTCGCTGCGGCGCACCGCGCTCGCCGACCTGGCTCCCGGCTCGCCGGTCAACCTCGAACGCGCCGTGCGCGCCGACGCCCGCCTCGGCGGCCACGTCGTCCAGGGCCACGTCGACGGCGTGGGCACCGTCCGGCGGCGGACGCCGGGCCCGCGGTGGGACGAGGTGGAGATCGCGCTCGACCCCGCGCTCGCCCGGTACGTCGCCGAGAAGGGCTCCGTCGCGGTCGCCGGCGTCTCGCTCACCGTGACCGCGGTCGGGCCGGACTGGTTCGGGGTGTCGCTCATCCCGACGACGCTCGCCGAGACGACGCTCGGGGACGCCGCCGTCGGGACCCGGGTGAACCTCGAGGTCGACGTGCTCGCCAAGTACGTCGAGCGGCTGCTGTCCGCCGGCGCGGTCGCGGGGGTGGCCCGGTGACCGCCGTCGAGCCGATCGCGCTCGGCACCGTCGAGCAGGCCCTCGCCGAGCTCCGCGCGGGCCGCCCGGTGCTCGTCGCCGACTCCGAGGACCGCGAGAACGAGGCGGACGTCATCCTGGCCGCCGCGCTCGCCACCCCGGAGTGGGTCGCCTGGACCATCCGGCACTCGTCGGGCTACCTGTGCGCGCCCATGACCGGAGCCCGGGCGGACGCCCTCGACCTGCCGCTGATGGTGCCGCAGAGCCAGGACCCCCGGCGGACCGCGTACACCGTGACCGTCGACGCCGCCCACGGCGTGACGACCGGCATCTCCGCCGCCGACCGCACCCGCACCCTGCGCGTCCTCGCCGACCCGGCGTCCGGCACCGAGGACCTCATCCGTCCTGGGCACGTCCTGCCCCTGCGGGCCGTGCCGGGCGGCGTGCTGCACCGCGCCGGGCACACCGAGGCCGCCGTCGACCTGTGCCGCCTCGCCGGGGTCGAGCCGGTCGCCGCGATCGCCGAGCTCGTGCACGACGACGGCACGATGATGCGGCTGCCCGCCACCGCGGCGCTGGCGCGCGAGCACGGTCTGGTCGTGCTCACCATCGCCGACCTGATCGCGTGGCGCACCGCGCACGACGACCTGCCCGCCGAGCCCGCACCGGGTGCCGAGGCGGCCGCGACCGCGCCGGGGCGCCGGGTGCACCGCGCGCACAGCGCCGTCCTGCCGACCCGGCACGGCGACTTCCGGGTGCACGCCTACCGCGACCTGCGGACGGGCGCCGACCACGTCGCGCTGGTCGCCGCGCAGGGCCTGGCCGACCAGCCCGTGGTGCGGGTGCACTCCGAGTGCCTGACGGGGGACGCGTTCGGCTCCGCGCGCTGCGACTGCGGCCCGCAGCTCGACGCCGCGCTGGGCCTGGCGGCGCGCGAGGGCGGCGCGGTCGTCTACCTGCGCGGGCACGAGGGCCGGGGGATCGGCCTGCTCGCGAAGATCGGCGCCTACGCCCTGCAGGACCAGGGCCGGGACACCGTCGAGGCGAACATCGACCTCGGCTGGCCCGCCGACCGGCGCGAGTACGGCGCCGCCGCGGCGATCCTCGCGGACCTCGGCGCCCGGCGGATCACCCTGCTCACCAACAACCCGGCCAAGGTCGCCGGGCTCACGGCCCACGGCATCGAGGTCGCCGACGTGCGCGGCCTCGAGGTCGGACGGACCGCGCACAACGAGGCCTACCTGCGCACCAAGGCGCGGGCGATGGGGCACCTGCTGCCCGGCCTCGACGCGCACCCCACCAGCACACCCACCACCCCCACCAGCACACTCACCACCCCCACGGGCCCCACCCCCTCGGGCCCGGCCACCACGTCTCGCACGGAGGACGCACGATGAGCGGCAGCGGCGCTCCCACCATCACCACCGACGGCAGCGGCCTGCGGGTCGCCGTCGTCGCGGCCAGCTGGCACACCACCGTCATGGACGGCCTGCTCGCCGGCTCCCGGCGCGCGCTCGCCGCCGCCGGCGTCACCGACGTCCGGGAGGTGCGCGTGCCCGGCACGTTCGAGCTCCCGGTCGCGGCCGGCCGGCTCGCCCGGTCCGGGGACTACGACGCGGTCGTCGCGCTCGGCGTCGTCATCCGCGGCGGCACCCCGCACTTCGACTACGTCTGCCAGGCGGCGACCTCCGGCCTGACCGACGTCGCCGTGCGGACCGGCGTGCCGGTCGGGTTCGGGGTGCTCACCTGCGACGACGAGGCCCAGGCGCTCGACCGCGCGGGGCTCGAGGGCTCGCACGAGGACAAGGGCGCGGAGGCGGCGGAGGCGGCGGTCGCGACCGTCGTCGCGCTGCGCGGGCTGTGAACGTCCTCGGCTGGCTGTTCGACGCCCAGCTCGTCGTCGCCGGGCACCCCGTCCTCTGGCGGGAGGTGATCGGCAACCTGTTCGGCCTCGCGTCCGCGCTCGGCGGCCTGCGCCGCAAGGTGTGGGCGTGGCCCGTGGGCATCGTCGGCAACGTGCTGCTGTTCACGGTGTTCCTCGGCGGCGTGTTCCACACCCCGCAGGCCCGCGACCTCTACGGCCAGGCGGGTCGCCAGGTGTTCTTCGTCGCCGTCGCGGTCTACGGCTGGGTGCGCTGGTCGCAGGCCCGGCGCGTCGCCCGCGAGCACGGAGACCCCGACGCGCCGGCCGTGGTGCCCCGGTGGGCCGGGCGGTCGGGCTGGATCCAGCTCGGGGTCGTCGGCGTCGTCGGGACCGTCGTGTGCGCCCTGGTCTTCCAGGCCCTCGGGTCGTGGGGTCCGTGGGCGGACGCGTGGATCTTCGTCGGCTCTCTGCTCGCGACCTACGGCATGGCACGCGGCTGGATCGAGTTCTGGCTCATCTGGATCGCCGTCGACGCCGTCGGCGTGCCCCTGCTGCTCAGCGCGGGCTACTACCCGTCGGCGTTCCTGTACCTCGTGTACGCGGGCGTCGTGGTCTCGGGCTTCGTCGTCTGGTGGCGCGCCCGGCGCGAGTCCGAGCCGCAGCAGGTCACGGCGGCAGCGGGGGTCGAGGGGTGAGCGCCCGGGCCCTGGACGCCGGACCGGGGGAGGGCGTCCGACCGTCTACCCTGGCGGGCGTGAAGACGTTCGACGCGCTGTTCGCTGAGCTCACCGAGAAGGCGGCCACCCGGCCCGCAGGATCGGGCACCGTCAAGGAGCTGGACGCCGGCGTCCATGCGATCGGCAAGAAGATCGTCGAGGAGGCCGCCGAGGTCTGGATGGCTGCCGAGCACGAGGGCGACGCCCGCACCGCCGAGGAGATCTCCCAGCTCCTCTACCACCTGCAGGTGCTCATGGTCGCGAAGGGCCTCACGCTCGAGGACGTGTACGCCCACCTCTGACCGGCCCCGGCCCGCTCGACCCCGCCGCCCCCTGCCACACCTGAACACCCCCGGAGAACCCCCGTGCTGAGGATCGCCGTCCCGAACAAGGGCTCGCTCGCCGAGCCCGCCTCCGACATGCTGCGCGAGGCGGGCTACCGCCAGCGCCGCGACTCCCGCGAGCTCGTCCTGCCCGACGCCGACAACGGCGTCGAGTTCTTCTTCCTGCGGCCCCGCGACATCGCGGTGTACGTCGGCACCGGCACCGTCGACGTCGGCATCACCGGCCGCGACCTGCTGCTCGACTCCGAGTCGCCCGCCACCGAGCACCTGCAGCTCGGGTTCGCCCGGTCGACCTTCCGGTTCGCGACCCAGGCCGGCCAGATGAACGACGTCCGCGAGGTCGCCGGCCGGCGCGTCGCCACGTCGTACCCCGTGCTCGTCGCCGACTACCTGCGCGCCCAGGGCGTCGTGCCGTCCGAGGTCGTCCGGCTGGACGGCGCCGTCGAGACCGCCATCCGGCTCGGCGTGGCCGACGTGATCGCCGACGTCGTCGAGACCGGCACCACCCTGCGCGCCGCCGGCCTCGACGTCTTCGGCGAGCCGATCCTCAGGTCCGAGGCCGTGCTCGTGCGCCGGGCCGACGTCGAGGAGCCCGCCGGCCTCGACGTGCTCACCCGCCGGATCCAGGGCGTGCTGACCGCCCGCGAGTACGTCCTCATGGACTACGACGTGCCGACCGCGCTCGTCGAGCAGGCCGTCGCCATCACTCCCGGCCTCGAGTCGCCGACGGTGTCGCCCCTGCACAACCGCGACTGGTCCGCCGTCCGCGCCATGGTGCGGCGCTCCGAGACCAACCGCGTCATGGACGCGCTGTACGACGTCGGCGCGCGGGCCATCCTCGTCACGTCGATCCACGCCTGCCGGCTCTGACTCCGGGCGGCAGCCGATGACGGGGAAGCCGGGGCGGGGGTCGGGCGGCGGGGACGGCGGACCGGTCCCGGGCCGCGGCGGCGGCGGTGGTGGTGCGGGCGACGGTTCGCCCGGCGGGGCCGACTCCGGGCGAGGCGGTGGCGACGCCGGCCGGCGGCCCGCGCTCGACGACGTGTTCCGCCCGCGCGCCGCGCGCGTGGTGACCGGCGCGCTGGCCGTCGTCGTCGCCCTGGCGACCGCCCTGCTCATCGTGCTGCTCGCCACCACCGGCGTCGAGGGCTGGTCCACGGCCGACCTCAGCGGGATCGCGCTCGTCGGTCTGGCGATCGTCGGGTTCCTGTGGCGGCAGGCCACCGTCTCCGCCACGCCCACCGCGGAGGGGCTGCGGGTCCGGAACCTCGCGAGCACCCGGACCGTCGCGTGGGGCGAGATCGTCTGGGTGCGGTTCGGCGAGGGCCGGCCGTGGGTCCAGCTGGACCTCGACGACGGGGACACCCTCGCGGTGATGGGCGTGCAGCGCTCCGACGGCGAGCGGGCCCGGCGCGAGGCGAAGCGGCTGGCGACCCTGGTGGCCGTGCGCCAGCGCGCCGACGGGGACCAGTAGTTCTCCAGCCGACCCGGCAGGTGGGGGAGCACCGGCACGCCGCACCGGTGTGCGCGTACGCCGCGCACCGTGCGCCCGGACCGCGCAGCGGTGCGCCCGCGCCACGCACCGCGCGGCCGGACCGCGCCCTGATGCGACCGCGCCCCGCGCCATGCGCCACGCGCCCGGACCGCGCGGCCGCCCCCGCGCGGCCGTCCACGCACCGCGCGCCCGCAGCGCTCGACGAGACGCGTCAATACGGCGGTGGGTCGTCCTCGGCTCCGCGCCCTGGCGGGGGCGTTCTGGTACTCGGCGGCGGTTGGTGACCCGCGGTGGTCGGCAGTCCGCCGCCCGAGGCGCTTCGCGGCGGGTCGCCAGCGGTGCTCGGTGACTGGCCACCGGCGGTGGTCGGCGACGGCACGCCCGTGCCGCCGGGCGGCGGGGTGCCGCGGGCGCGGCGAGGTCCGGTGAGGTGTTCGGTGGGCTGGCCGGTGCCGGGACGGGTGCGGTAGCGGTGGCCGGTGGGGTCGGTCCAGTCGTGCACCCCGGGTTCGGGTTGGCGCGCGTCGAACCGGGCCTGGTGCTTCGCGCGGTGGTGGCGGGGGCAGGCCGGTCCGAGGTTGGTGTGGCTGGTGGTGCCCGGGGGTCGGGGGTCGTCGGGCGCGGGTGACCAGTCGTCGCTGTGGTCGAGGTCGCACCGGTGTGCGGGCACGGGGCAGCCGGGGAAGGTGCAGGTCCGGTCCCGGAACCTGACGTGGTCGGCGAGGGCGGCGGGCGGCCGGTAGGTCGTGCGTCCGACGTCCAGGACCGAGCCGGACAGGTCGTCGACGACCAGGCGGCGCCAGACGCCGCCCTGGGCGAGGGCGCGTGCGGTCGTGGCGTCGATCGGTCCGTAGCCGGCGAGGTCCGCCGGGGTGTCGTCCTGGCCGATGAGGGAGGACAGCGGGACGGTCACCAGGACGTGGGTGCGCGGGTCGCGCGGCCCGGCGGTACGGGAGGCGCCCGGGGACGCCGCGGACGCAGAGGCGCGGGTGACCGCGGCGTCGATGTCGGCGTCGCCGCAGACCCTTTCACCCACCCCGCCGCGGATCGTCGTGCCGCCGCCGACCTCGCCGTGGGCCGTCGTGCCGCCGCCCACTCCGCCGTGGGTCGTCGTCCCCGCTCGCGCCCGGCCGCCATCCTTCGGCGTCGGCAGGAACCCCGGGACCGCCGCGGGCGAGGTCTGGGCGTCGCTGCCGGTGGCGGGCGGCGCGCCGGTCAGGACGGCGTCGACGAGGCCGTCGGCGCGCAGCTGGTCGAGAGTGCGGGGGTCACCGCCGGCGCGGGCGGAGCGGGCCGCCTGTTCCAGGGCGGTGTCGATCCCGACCGCGTGCTCGGCGGGCAGCACGACGTGCATCTCGGCCATCTGGTCGGGCAGCGCCCGCGGGTGGGTGACGCGCCGCTGTGCGCGGGCCGCGTCGCGCCGGTCCTGCGCGTGCTCGGGGTCCACGTCGAGCAGGGCGCGCTCGAGGTCGGCCCGGACCTGGCTGACCGTCGAGTGCTCCGCGCGGGGCAGCACGTAGTCCTGGACCGGTTGGGACACCCAGGTCACCTGGTCGGCGAGCCGGGCGGCGATCGCGCGGGCCGCGGGCACGCTGATCCGGCCGGCCCGCAGCGCCTGCCCGGTGGCGGCGAGGTCGCCGGAGAACTCGCTGCCTTCCCGTACGAGGGCGGCGGTGTCCTGGGGTGAGCGCTTCAGGCGCGCGGACAGCGCGGTCGCCGCGACCCGCTCGGGGGTGATCCCGGTGTCGCGGCCGGAGCGCGGGTCCGGTCGCGGGGCCATGCCGGGGCGCCGGGCCAGCTCGACCGCGACCGCCGCGAGGTTCGCGTGCACCCACCCGGCCATGCGGGCGAACCCGGCGGCGAGCTCGGCGAGGTCGTAGTCGTCGAGCGAGCGCGGGTCCAGGGCCTCGAGCAGCCGCACCAGCGGGCTCCCGGTCGCGGTGCGGTCGAGCGCCTCCTCCAGCTGCTCGTGCCGCGGCAGGCCGGAGTCGAGGTACTCCGCGACCACGGCGGCCGCGGCCTCGGCCCCGCCCGGGCGCGGGTCCCCGCCCGCGCAGTCGGACACACCGCCGCACGCGCCGCCGCACGCGCCGTCGGACGTGCCGCCGCACCCGCGCTCGCGCACCCCGCGGCCCGGCTCGGCGCCGGGCTCGGGGGCGGGTTCGTGCAGGTCAGCGGGCATGTCACCACCCTACGGACGAGCACTGACACGCCATGTGCCCGGCGTCACGAACCTGGGGACGCGTCGGGTGATCGGCCCTGTGGAGGACTCGGCGTCCGCGCGGCGAGCGGCCGGATCCGCTGCGGCCGCGTCCCGCCCGCGTCCCGCCCGCGTCCCGCCCGCGTCCCGCCCGCGTCCCGCCCGCGTCGCGGGGTCTCGGCCGGCCGTGCGGGTCGTGCGGAGGCGGCGTGGGCTGGCAACGTGGGTCGTGCGGGGGGCGGCGTGGGCCGGGAGCGTCGGTGGTGCACGGACCCCGCGGGCCGGTCGTGGACGTCCCGGGTGCTCAGGCCCCGCGCGCCAGCCGCGCCGCGTGCGCGCCGGCAGCGGCGGCCGCGAGGAACGCCGCCGGGTCCTGCGCCAGCCCCCGGCCCATCGTCGACAGCCGGACCGGCGACCCGCCGAGCGCGGTGAGCAGGTCGGCGCCCGCCGCCACCTCCACGAGCCGGTGCCGGCCGACGGGCTCGCCGAGGGACCGGGCCTGGTGGGCGACCCGCCGCCCGACGGCCGCGAGGTGGGCGTCGAGGTGCTCCTGGGGGTCGGGCACGCGCAGGCCGGGCTCCTCTCCGTCGTCGGACCTCGCGTCGCCCGCACCGGAGGTCGCCGCCGGCTCGAACACCGGCACGACCACGTCCGCCGGCGCCAGCGCCACCCGCCCGTAGGCCGTCAGCGAGTGGTGCGACACGCCGAGGTGCCGCTCCCGGGCGTCGGCCCCGGACACGCGCAGGGACGCCACGGGGCGCCCACCGAGGACGGCCGACGCGTTCACGGCCTCTCCGGCGGCGACGCCCGAGAAGCCCCACCGCGTGCCGGTGCCGAGGTTGCCGGGCCCCTGCGCGACGACGACCACGTCCGCGCCGACGACGTGCCGCGCGGCGAGCAGGGCGGTGTGCAGGGTGACGGCCTCGTGGTCGCCCCCGAACGCCTGCCCGGCGGTGAGGCACGCCTCGATCCAGCCGGCGTCGCGCAGCCCGGCGACGGCCATGGAGAACCAGGCGGGCAGGGCGCCGCCGTCGGTCATCACGTAGGCGACGCGCAGCGGCGGCACCCCCGCGCCCGGCCGGGACAGCAGCGCGTCGGCGTACCGGACGCCCGCGACGACGGCCGGCAGGGCGGAGTGCAGGTCGGCGACGACGACGGGCAGGCCCGCGAGGTCGTCGGCGTCGCGCAGGACGTCGTGGTGCGGCGACTCCTGGTCGTCGACCCCGAGCACCATCGTCTGCAGCGGGGTGTACCGCGCCTTGACCAGGTGGCCCGGGCCCGCGGGCGGGTCGGCGGGCAGCCGGTCGGGGGACCCGGGGGCGACGACGAGCGCGTAGCCACCGGTCCCCAGCCCGCGCGCGAGCGCCGACACGTTGAGCAGCACGGTGTCGCCGACGCGCAGGTCGCCGACGAGAGCCGGGTAGGCCAGCGCCCGCACGGTCGCCGGGTCGGGCCCGGACACGCCGTCGGTCACGACGACCGTCAGCTCCTGGGCCCCGGGCCACGACCGACCGACCTGCTCCACCGTGCCCGAGCGCCATGTGATCACCGGACCACGCTACCGGCCACTACGGTTGTCCCCGATGCCCGAACAGATCCACCCCGCCGAGCGGCTGCTCAACCTCGTCATCGCCCTGGTGCACACGCCCGGCCGGATGACGAAGGAGCAGATCCGCCGCACGGTCGCGGGCTACGGCGACGCCCCGTCCGACGAGTCGTTCGAGCGGATGTTCGAGCGTGACAAGGACGCGCTGCGGGAGCTCGGCATCCCGGTGGCGACCGTGACCTCGGCGGGGCACGGCGACGACATCGGCTACCGGATCGACCAGGACGCGTACGCGCTGCCGCCGCTGGAGCTGACCTCGGCCGAGCTGGGTGCGCTGTCGCTGGCCGCGGAGTTCTGGCAGGACCGGTCGGTGCGGGCGGACACGTCGCGCGCGCTCACCAAGCTGCGCGCGGTCGGCGCGGGCGCGGGGTCGAGCGACCTCGCGGCCGGGCTCGCCCCGCGGGTACGGGCCGGCGGCGACGCGTTCCCGCCGCTGCTCGACGCGGTGCAGGCGCGGCAGCGGGTCCGGTTCACCTACCGGGCGGCGAGCACGGGCGAGGTGCGCGAGCGGCTCGTGGAGCCGTGGCGCCTCGTGGCGCGCCGCGGCGGGTGGTTCCTGGTTGGCTTCGACGTGGACCGCGACGGCACGCGCTCGTTCCGGCTCAGCCGGATCGAGGGCCGGGTCCGTGCGGTCGGCGCGGCGGGGGCGTTCGACGCGCCGACGCCGGAGCAGACCGAGGCCGCGCTGCTGTCCTGGGACGTCCGCGACGAGCGCACGGCGGTGCTGGCGCTGCGGGCCGAGCGCGCGGAGGCGCTCCGGGCGCGCGGCGAGCCTGCCGACCTGCCGGCCGACGCCGCGCCGGAGCTGCGGGCCGCCGTCGCGGACCGCGACCTCGTGCGCGTGGCCTACCGCGCGACGTGGGAGCTCGCGGAGGAGGTGGCGGGGTACGGCGACGCCGTGCTGGTCGCGGACCCGCCGGAGCTGCGCGACGCCGTGCTCGGGCTGCTGCGGGTCGCCGCGACGCTCGACGGGGGAGACGCCGGCCCCACCACCACCGGTGCCGAGCCCGGCACCACCGACACCGAGGAGCCCCGCCGTGGCTGAGCGCGCGAGCGAGCGGCTGCTGCGCCTGCTCGGGATGATCGGCTACCTCGACCGCAACGACGGCGTGTCCGTCGAGCAGCTGGCCGAGCACTTCGGGGTGACCCCGTCGCAGGTGATGGCGGACGTCGACACGCTCTGGATGAGCGGGACGCCCGGCTACTACCCGCACGACCTCATCGACTTCGACGCGGACTCCTACGACCGCGGCGAGATCCGGCTGACGGAGTCCCGCGGCATGACCCGTCCGCTGCGCCTCGGCACCCGTGAGGCGGTGACGCTGCTCGCGGCGCTGCGCGCGATGGTCGCGGACCTCGGCCCGACGCTCGACCCGGAGCAGGTCGAGGTGCTGCGCTCGACGCTGGCCAAGCTGACGGCGGCGACCGGGGAGGCCGCGGGTGCGGTCGACGTGCGGCTGGCGGTCGACGGCCGGCCGGAGGTGGTCGCGCAGATCCGCCGGGCGCTGGCGACGGGCCGCCGGCTGCGGATCCGGTACGTGAACGCCTCCGACGTGACCAGCGACCGCGACGTCGACCCGCTGCGGATGACGACGAGCGACGAGCGGTCGTACCTGCAGGCGTGGTGCCTGCGGGCGGGCGACGAGCGGCTGTTCCGCCTGGACCGCGTGCTCGCGGCGGAGGTGCTGGACGTCCCGGCGGAGCCGCACCCCGGCGCCGGCCGCGGGGCGACGGCGGAGTTCCGGTTCGACCTCGAGGGCGACGTGGCGACGCTGCACCTGCGCAGCACGGGCCGCTGGGTCGCGGAGACGGTCCCGGTCGAGGACGTGCGCAACCTGCCGGACGGGTCGTTCGAGGTGGACGTGCGCGTCGGCCAGCGGGCGTTCCTGCGCAGCCTCCTGCTCCAGGCCGCCGACGACGTGCTGGGGGTGCGCCCGCCGGAGGTCGCGCGCGACGTGGCGACCCGGGCCCGGGCGGCGCTCGCCGCGTACGGCCCGCTGGCCGGCCCTCCCGATCCCTCGCCCGCCGAGCCCACGCCCGCCGCGGGCTGACGGGATAGGTTGGCCCGATGGTCTGGGTGGTCGTGTGGTCGGTGCTGGTCGTCGGCACCCTGGTCGGCGCGTTCTTCCTCGGCCGCGACCTGTGGCGCCGGTTCCGCGCGCTCGTCGCCGAGCTGCGGGAGGCGTCCGAGGTGCTCGGGCAGCTCGCGGAGCACGCGTCGACGCTCGCCGAGCAGGCGCAGGAGGCCGAGCGCGCCGCGCGCGCCGCCCGGGAGGCCGCGCTGCTGCCGGATCCCGACGAGGCGCGGGACCGCTGGGCGGTGCTCCGCGAGCAGGCGCACGAGCGCCGGGAGCGCCGGCGCGAGCGCGACCGCCGGACCCGCGAGGGCTGGCGCGCCTACACGCGCTGACCCCCGCGCGCGCCCCGCGCCGCACGCGCCGCACCCGCCCCGCGACCGGTTCACCCGCACCGGGGGTGGTGCCGGTTAGGATCGACGGGTCAACGTCTCCCGTCCGACAGGAACGTCATGAACGCCCTGAAGCCCTGGCACATCGGTGTGCTGCTCGTCGTGATCCTCCTGCTGTTCGGGGCGCGACGGCTGCCGGACCTGGCGAAGTCCGTGGGCGAGTCCCTGCGCATCTTCAAGCGGGAGGTCAAGGACCTGTCGGAGGACGAGCCGCGCACCGCGCCCGCGCCGCCCCCGACGGCCGACCCGGCCCCGCCGCTCGCGCAGGGCCCCGTCGTCAACCCCGCCCCGTCCGCGGCGCCCGCGCCCTCGCTCGACCAGCCCGGCCACCAGCCTCCGGCGAGCGGCAGCACCACCCCCAGCGCCTGATCCGTGGCGCGCAAGAGGCGGCCCGACCCCGAGGGCCGGATGCCCCTGCGCGAGCACCTGCTCGAGCTGAGGAAGCGGCTGTTCCTGGCCGCGATCGGGCTGGCGGTCGGCGCGGTGGCCGGCTGGTTCCTGTACGAGCCGGTGTTCGAGCTGCTCCAGCAGCCGCTGCTCGACACGGCGGCGGGTCGCGACGGCCGGGTGTCGGTGAACTTCGCCGGCCTGGCCAGCGCGTTCGACATGCAGATCAAGGTGGCGCTGTTCCTCGGCGTCATCGTGTCGAGCCCGTGGTGGCTGTACCAGCTGTGGGCGTTCATCACGCCCGGCCTGACCCGCCGGGAGAAGCGGTCGGCGGTCGGGTTCCTCGCGGCCTCGGTGCCGCTTTTCCTGGCCGGCGCGGGCCTGTCGGCCTGGACGCTGCCGACCGCGGTCAAGGTGCTGACGGACTTCACGCCGGAGGGCGCGTCGAACTTCATCGACGCGCAGGCCTACCTGAGCTTCGTCATGCGGTTCGTCCTGGCGTTCGGCCTGGCGTTCGTGCTGCCGGTGGTCATGGTGTGCATCAACCTGGTCGGCCTGGTCCGCGCGAGCACGTGGGCCAGGGGCTGGCGGTGGGCGGTGCTGCTCGCGTTCGTGTTCGCCGCGGTGATGACGCCGACGCCGGACGCGATCACGATGATCGTCATGGCCCTGCCCATCTGCGGGCTGTACTTCGCGGCGCTGGGCGTGTGCGTCCTGCACGACCGGCGCGCGGACAAGCGGCTGGCGGAGGCCGAGCACGCCCGGGGCGCTGAGGGCCTCGGCGGGACCGGGACCAGCACCGGCACCGCGGACGGGACGCTCGCCACGTGAGCCACCTCGGGGTGGTGGTGAACCCCGTGGCGGGCAAGGGGCGCGGGACCGGCGTGGGCGCGGCGGTGCTGGACGCGCTGCGCCGCCGCGGGCACCGGGTGGAGGACCTGACCGCCCGCGACCTGCGCACCGCGACGGCGCACGCGCGCCGCGCGGCGGTGGCAGGGCTCGACGCGCTCGTGGTGGTCGGCGGCGACGGCCTGGTGCACCTGGGCGCGAACGTCGTGGCCGAGACGGACCTGCCGCTGGGCATCGTCGCGGGCGGCACGGGCAACGACGTCGCGCGCGCCCTCGGGCTGCCCCGCGGGGACGTCGCCGCGTCGGTCGCGGCGATCGAGCGCGCGCTGCTGACGGGGCCACGCACGATCGACGCCGTCCGGGTGGGCTCGCCCGCCCAGGCGGCCCGCGAGTGGTACCTGGGCGCGCTGTCCTGCGGCATCGACGCGGCCGTGAACGCCCGCGCCAACGCGCTCGCCTGGCCGCGGGGCTCCGCCCGCTACGTGCGCGCGCTCGTGCCCGAGCTGCGGGCGTTCCGCCCGTACGGCTACCGGCTGACCACGGACGAGGGCGTCTGGGAGTCGGCGGGCACCGTGGTCGTCGCGGCCAACGGCCCGTGGATCGGCGGAGGCATCCGGATCGCCCCCGACGCGCGCCTGGACGACGGGCTGCTCGACGTCGTCGTGGCCGGCCCGTTCAGCCGCGCCGGCGTCGTCCGGATCTTCCCCGGGATGTACGCAGGCCGGCACGTGCGGCACCCGCAGGTGCAGGTGATCCGCAGCCGCCGGGTGCTCGTGGAGCCCGCGCCGCACCACGGCGGGACGCCGCCCGAGGCGCACGCCGACGGGGAGCGGATCGGCGCGCTGCCGCTGCTCGCGGAGGTCGTGCCGGGCGCCGTCCGGGTGCTGGCGGCCGACCCGACCTAGGGTGGGGCGCGTGGCACGACGCAGCACGGCACGCACCCCCGAGCCCGACGAGCTGTCCCCGGCCGAGCGGTACGCCGCCGCGCGGCGCCGGGCGCAGGCCGAGAAGAGCGAGCTCGCCCGGTTCCGGCAGCTCCTGGACTTCCCGCTCGACGACTTCCAGGTCGAGTCCTGCGAGGCGGTGGAGCGCGGCAGCGGCGTGCTCGTCGCGGCGCCGACCGGCGCGGGCAAGACCGTCGTCGGCGAGTTCGCCGTGCACCTGGCGCTCGCCACGGGCAGGAAGGCGTTCTACACGACGCCGATCAAGGCCCTGTCGAACCAGAAGTACCACGACCTGGTCCGCCGGTACGGGGCGGAGCAGGTCGGCCTGCTGACCGGCGACACCACCCAGAACGGCGAGGCGCCGGTGGTCGTGATGACGACCGAGGTGCTGCGCAACATGCTCTACGCCGGGTCGAGCACGCTCGACGGGCTCGGGTTCGTCGTGATGGACGAGGTGCACTACCTCGCGGACCGGTTCCGCGGCCCGGTGTGGGAGGAGGTGATCATCCACCTGCCCGACGACGTGCAGCTGGTGTCGCTGTCCGCCACCGTGTCGAACGCGGAGGAGTTCGGCGACTGGCTGCGCACCGTCCGCGGCGACACCGCCGTGGTCGTGAGCGAGCACCGGCCGGTGCCGCTCGGCCAGCACGTGCTGGTCCGGGACGACCTGCTCGACCTGTACGCGGGGCACGTGGACCCGACGGCGCCGGGCAAGAACCCGCCGATCAACCCCGAGCTCGCGCACCTGCTGCGCCGGGCGGAGCGCGCGGCGGACGCGCCGCACCGCGGGCGCCGGGGCGCGGGCGACCGCGGGTTCCGCGGCCCGGGCGGCCGGCGGCCGGGCGG
>NZ_JAHVCI010000060.1:0-23355 GCF_019265565.1 Cellulomonas sp. PS-H5 | reverse complement strand
GACCGGCATGGGCCGGCCGGGGGTGCCCGCGCGCCCGGGGCCGGCCGGCGCCGCGGCGGGGCGCCCGCCGCTCCGCGCGCCGTCCCGGGGCTGGGCGCTCGGCCGTGCAGGGGCGTGGGCGCTCGCCGCGGGCGTACCGCTCGTCTTCCTCGGCACGTTCTTCGCCTGGCCCGTGCTGTCGCTGGTCGGGCGAGGCTTCCTGCCGGACGGCGCGCTGGACCTCTCCGGGTTCGCGGACGTGTTCTCCCGGCCGCGCACCTGGCGGATCATCGGGCTGACGCTGGCCCAGGGCGCGATCGGCACGGTGCTGTCCGTGCTGCTCGGCGTCCCCGGCGCGTACGTGCTGTACCGGTGCCGGTTCCGCGGGGTGGGCGCGCTGCGGGCGTTCGTGACCGTGCCGTTCGTGCTGCCGACCGTGGTGGTCGGCGTCGCGTTCCGCGCGCTGCTCCGGGAGAACGGGCCGCTGGGCTTCCTGCACCTCGACGGCACGTTCGCCGCGATCGTCGCGGCGCTGGTGTTCTTCAACTACGCCGTCGTGGTGCGGACGGTCGGCGGGCTCTGGCAGCGGCTCGACCCGCGCCCCGAGCAGGCCGCGCGGTCGCTCGGCGCGTCGCCGGCCCGGGCGTTCTGGACGGTGACGCTGCCGGCGCTGACGCCCGCGATCGTGTCGGCGGCGTCGTTGGTGTTCCTGTTCTGCGCGACCGCGTTCGGCACGGTGCTGGTGCTCGGGGGGATGCGGTACGGCACCGTCGAGACCGAGATCTGGATCCAGACCACGCAGTTCCTCGACCTGCGGGCCGCCGCGGTGCTGTCGGTGGTGCAGGTGGTCGTGGTGGTCGCGGCGCTGGCGGTCGCCGGGCGGGCGCGGGCGCGGCGCGAGCGGGCGTTGTCCCTGGTGGCGCCGGGGTCGTCCGGCGCGGGACCGACCCGCCCGCACGCGGTGCCCGCGGCCGTGACCGGGGTCGTCCTGGTGCTGCTGGCGCTGCCGCTCGGCGCGCTGCTGCTCGGGTCGCTGCGCACGGGCGACGGCTGGGGGCTGGACCACTACCGGGCGCTCGGCACCACCGGCGGCCGGAACGCGCTGACGGTGACCGTGTGGGAGGCGCTGGGCAACTCGCTGCGGATCGCCGTCGACGCGACGCTGCTGGCCCTGCTCGTCGGCTGCCTGGTCGCGCTCGTGGTGTCCCGGCGACCCCGGGCGCGGGCGGCGCGCCGCGCGGTCGGCGTGCTGGACGGGGCGTTCATGCTGCCGCTCGGGGTGTCGGCGGTGACCGTCGGGTTCGGCGCGCTGCTCACGCTCGGGCACCCGTTCGGCATCCAGACCGACCTGCGGAGCAGCGGCATCCTGGTGCCGATCGTGCAGGCCGTCGTGGCCGTGCCGCTCGTGGTGCGGACCGTGCTTCCCGTGCTCCGGGCGATCGACCCCCGGCTGCGCGAGGCCGCGGGCACGCTCGGCGCGGGGCCGGGCCGCGTCCTGCTGGGGGTCGACGGTGCGCTCGCCGCCCGGTCGATCGGGCTGGCCGTCGGGTTCGCGTTCGCGGTGTCGCTGGGGGAGTTCGGCGCGACGTCGTTCCTCGCCCGGCCCGACCTGCCGACGCTGCCGGTGGTGATCTTCCGGCTCATCGGGCAGCCGGGTGCGGACAACTACGGGATGGCCCTCGCGGCGAGCGTGGTGCTCGCGGTGCTGACGGCCGGGGTGATGGCGCTCGCGGAGCGGTTCCGCGGGCCGGCGGGAGGAGAGCTGTGACGGGGACGGGGTCCGGTGCGGGTCCGGCGGGTCGGGGGCCGGCGGGTCACGGGCTGGCGGTGCGCGACCTGGTCGTGCGCTACCCCGGCGCGGGCCGGGGCGCCCCGGCGGTGACGGCCGTCGACGGGGTCGCGCTCGACGTCCCCGTCGGCGAGGTGCTCGCGCTGCTCGGCCCGTCGGGCTGCGGGAAGTCGTCGCTGCTGCGGGCCGTCGCCGGCCTGGAGCCGCTGACCGCCGGAGCCGTGACCTGGGACGGTGTCGACCTGGCCGCGGTGCCGGTGCACCGGCGCGGGTTCGGGCTGGTGTTCCAGGACGGCCAGCTGTTCCCGCACCGGGACGTCGCGGGAAACGTGGCCTACGGGCTGCGCGGCCTGCCGCGGGCGGACCGGGCCGCGCGGGTCGCGGAGCTGCTGGACCTCGTCGGCCTGCCCGGCTACGACCGGCGTCCCGTCGCCACGCTGTCCGGCGGCGAGCGGCAGCGGGTGGCGCTCGCCCGGTCACTCGCGCCCCGGCCCCGGCTGCTGCTGCTCGACGAGCCGCTGTCCGCGCTCGACCGGTCGCTGCGCGAGCGGCTGGCCGACGACCTGCGCCGGGCGCTCGTCGCCACCGGCGCGACCGCGCTGTTCGTGACGCACGACCAGGACGAGGCGGCCACCGTCGCCGACCGGGTCGCGGTGATGTCGGCGGGGCGGCTGCTGCAGGTGGCCGCGCCCGAGACGCTGTGGCGGCGGCCGGCCTCGCGGGAGGTGGCGGAGTTCCTGGGGTACCGGACGTTCCTGGCCGCGGGCGACCCGGCGGGCGACGGCGCGGCGCTCGCGGTGGCCGCCGGTGGCTGGCGGGTGCTGAGCCCCGCCGACCCGGAGCCCGGCTCGGCGACCCCGGTCCGCGCGGCCGTCGTCGCGGAGCGCCGGACCCGCCGCGGTCGGGCGGAGGTCGTCGCGGTGCTCGAGCCCGAGGACGCCCGGGTCACCGCGGCGCTCCCCGCAGGCGGCGCCGGGGCGCCGGAGCCGGGGGACCGGGTGCGGGTCGCGGCCGAGGAGGGCGCGGTCGCGGTCGTCGGCGGCTGACCCGGGCCGGTCCGGGGTCGGCCCGGCTCGAGTGGAAGGTTCTGACGGACACGCCGACGGCGTGTCCGGCAGAACCTTCCACTGTCAGGCGGGCGCGCGGGTCACCCCAGCCGGAGCTGCCACTCGCCGGCGCCGCCGGCCGGCCGGAAGCCCAGCGCGACGTTGATCGCCAGCATGTACGCGTTCTCCTCGGCGTTCCAGGTGCCGACCCGGCGCGCACCCGGCTGCACCTCGGCCAGCCGGGCGAGGTTCGCCGTCTTGACCAGCATCCCGAGCCGGCGCCCGCGGTGGTCGCGGAGCACGAGCGTGTCGTCCTGGAACACGTACGCGTCGGTGTCCGGCCGGCTCACCAGCGCCGTGAACGCGGCGAGCGCGCCGGTCGGCTCGTGCAGGGCCGCGGCGACCCGGTAGGTCATGCCGCGCTCGACGAACGCCCGCTCGGCGTCCCGCACGCGCGCGCCGTCCCAGACGTCCTCGCGCAGGTCGAGGCCGCCCGCGGGGGCGTCCGTGCTCATCCGGGTCTGGAGCAGGGCGAACCGGTCGAGCAGCTCGTCGGGGCACCGGCCTTCCCACAGGACGACCCGGTAGCCGGGACCGGCCGCCGCGGCCGCCTCCGTCGCGTGCGCCGCCAGGCGGTCCGAGGGGAGCGGCACGTCGAGCACCGACCGGCGGGTGACCTGCTCGAGGTCCCAGCCCCGGTGCACCAGGAACGCCACCCCGGGGTGCGTGGCGGGGACGCGGCCGGTGCCGGTGCTGGGGACGAGCGCGTCCGCCCCGGGATCGGGCTCCGCCGCCTGGTCGGTCGACGTCGTCAGCATGCTCCGCCCGCGGTCGCGGGCGGTGGCCACCGCGAGGTCGTGCAGCGCCGAGCCGATCCCGCGCCCGCGGTGCTCCGGCCGGACGTCGAGCTGCAGCCAGCCGGTGTGGGTGTTGTCCTGCCGGGGCAGGTTCAGCGCGACGTAGCCCAGCACGCGCGCCGGGTCCGCGGGCCCGTCGGCGACCGGGGCGTCGAGCGCGACGAACCGCAGCTTCTCGTCGTACTCCTGGTGCCGCAGGCCCGCCAGGACCTCGCCGGGCGTGCGCGCGTGGTCGAGGTCGCCCCAGGCGTCGAGCACCGCGGCGTTCGCGGCGTCCACCATGCCGTGCAGCAGCCAGGCGTCCGGGGCGTCGAGGCCGGCGGGCACCGGGAGCGGGACCAGGTGCGGCCGGGTGGCGGCGGAGGCGGTCATGCCGCCCATGGTCGTCGGGGCCGTCGCGCCCGGCCAGCGATTTGCTGCCCCGCCCGGGGTTTCGGGAGCGCCGCTACCGGAACCGGGTCCCGAGCCGGGGAGCTGCTCGACCGGTACGGTTCGCGCCATGCCAGTCCTGGAGATCATCGGGTGGGTCGGGTCCGTCCTCGTCGTCGTGTCGCTGATGCAGGCCCGCGTCCTGCGGTTCCGGTGGCTGAACTTCGCCGGGTCCGTCATCGCGACGGCGTACAACACGATCGTCGGCATCTGGCCGTTCGCCGCCATGAACGCCGTGATCGCCGTGATCGACGCGTACTGGCTGTGGCGGCTGACGCGCGAGCGGCACGACGCCGACGTGTACGAGGTGGTTCCGGTCGGCGCGGGCGATCACTACCTGCGGCACGTGCTCGGGGTGCACGCGGACGACATCGCGCGGTACTACCCGTCGTTCGGCCTTCCGGGTGATGTCGCGGGTGAGGCCGCCGGTGGCTCCCGCTGGGCCTACCTCGTCCTGCGGGGCGACGAGACCGTCGGCGTCGTGGTCGTCCGGGACGCAGGCGACGGGGTCGGCGAGGTCGAGCTCGACTGGGTCACGCCGCGGTTCCGCGACTTCGCGCCCGGCGAGTTCGTCTACCGGCGGTCGGGGGCGTTCGGCGGGACGGGGCTGCGGTCGCTGGTCGTCGCCGAGGACGCGCGGGACACGGGGCCGTACCTCGAGCGTGTCGGGTTCGCGCGGGTCGACGGCCGGTGGCGGCGCGAGGTCGAGGCCGCCGCGGCCTGAGCACGGGGCCTGGAGCCCCGGCCCTCCGGCGTGCGCGTCGCCGCACGCGGGTGCAGAGTTCGGGTGCCCGAACTCATGTGTCTACACTGAGTTCGGACGTCCGAACTTGGAGGTGCGGTGACCACCACTGTCGACCGGCAGGCCGTGCGGCGCGGCCGCGTGCTGCCCCTGCTCGGCCCTGCCTTCGTGGCGGCGATCGCCTACGTGGACCCCGGCAACGTCGCGGCGAACCTCACCGCCGGCGCGCGGTACGGCTACCTGCTGCTCTGGGTCCTGGTCGGCGCCAACGTCATGGCCGTCCTGGTCCAGTACCAGTCGGCCAAGCTCGGCATCGTCACCGGCGACTCGCTCCCGGGCGTGCTGGGTCAGCGGCTGCGGCGGCGCTCGCGGCTGGCGTACTGGGCGCAGGCCGAGGTGGTCGCGGCGGCCACCGACATCGCCGAGGTGGTCGGCGGCGCGATCGCGCTGCACCTCCTGTTCGGGCTGCCGCTGGTGCTCGGCGGCCTGATCGTCGGCGTGGTCTCGATGCTGCTGCTGGCGACCCAGAACCGGTACGGGCAGCGGCGGTTCGAGACGGCGGTCGTCGGGCTGCTGCTGGTGATCGTCGTGGGGTTCCTGGCCGGGCTGCTGATCGGCCCGCCCGATCCCGGCGAGATGCTCGGAGGCCTGGTCCCGCGGTTCGCCGGGACGGACTCCGTGCTGCTCGCGGCGTCGATGCTCGGCGCCACGGTCATGCCGCACGCCATCTACGTGCACTCCGCGCTGAGCCGGGACCGGTTCGGGCGGGTGCCGGACGACGGCGCACGCTCGGGGCTGCTGCGCGCCACGCGATGGGACGTCGGCGCGGCGCTGACGGTGGCCGGGACCGTGAACATCGGCCTCCTGCTGCTCGCGGCCGCCAACCTGCGCGGCGTCGAGGGCACCGACACCATCGAGGGCGCCCACGCGGCGATCAGCGAGGCTCTCGGCCCGGTGGTCGGCGTGGTGTTCGCGATCGGGCTGCTGGCGTCGGGGCTCGCGTCGACGTCGGTCGGCTGCTACGCCGGCGCGGCCGTGATGGAGGGGCTGATCCGCAAGCGCATCCCGCTGCTCGTGCGGCGCTCGATCACGCTGGTGCCGGCGCTGGTGCTGCTCGCCGTGGGTGCGGACCCGACGTGGACGCTGGTGGTGAGCCAGGTCGTGCTGAGCTTCGGCATCCCGTTCGCGGTGATCCCGCTGGTGCGGCTGAACCGGGACCGGTCGCTCATGGGCCGGTACGCGAACGGCCCGCGGCTGCAGGCGGTGCTGGTGGTCGTGGTCGCCCTGGTCGTGGCCCTGAACCTGGCGCTGCTCCTGCTGCTGGCCACGGGCCACTGACCTGTTTCGGTAGCCCCGCTCCGACTTCCTGCGCACCCGTGATCGCCGAGATGGCAACTCTCGGCTGCCGCGAAGGCCCTGATCACAGCCGAGAGTTGCCATCTCGGCGTGGTTCCGGGGAGAGGGCGGGGCGGAAGTATCCGCCAGGGGCGGGCTTGCCCGGGAGTTGTGGGAGTGGCGCTACTGAAAGGAATGCGTAGCGCTGCTACGGTTACCGGCGTGACCAGCAGCGACACCGTGACCCCCCGGGACGGGCGCGCCGCCCGGGCAGCCGTCTCCCGGGCGCGGATCGCCGAGGCCGCGACCCGGCTGTTCCTCACCGACGGGTACGGGCCGACGACGATCACGGCGGTCGGCCGCGCCGCCGGCCTCGGGGTGCAGACCGTCTACTACTCCTACCCGTCCAAGTCCGACATCCTCGTCGGCTGCCTGGACCACGCCGTCGACGGAGCCGACCGCCGGGACGCCGCGCCCGACCTCGCCGACCAGCCGTGGGTGCGCGCCGTCGTCGCCGAGCCGGACCCCGCCCGCCGGGTCTTCCTGCACGCGCGCGGGGCGGCCGAGCTGCTCGGCCGCGCCGCCGGCGTCCAGGACCTCGTGCGCGCGCACGCCGTCGGCGACCCGGTGCTGCACGCGGCGTGGGAGCGGGACGAGGCGCGCCGGCGCGCGGTGCACCGGCTGCTCGTCGAGGCGTGCGACCGGGACGGGGTGCTGCGGCCGGGGCTCGACGTCGAGCGCGCCACCGACGTGGTGGCGCTCGTGCTGGGCCCGGAGACGTGGAACGCGCTGGTCCGGCGGGGTGGGTGGAGCGCGCTCGCCTGGGCCCGGTGGGCGCACCGCACCCTGCTGGCCGACCTGGTCCCGTCGCGCTGGGACCCCGAGGCGTAGGCCGGGCGCGCCGCCGCTCCGCCGCGGGACGGACCCCGCGGGGTGGGCCTCGCCCGCGCGGCCGAGCGCGAAGATCCGCCGCCGGCCCGAGGCGCCAAAGCCGAGCCCGAACCTAGGCTGACCTGCATGAACACCGACAAGAACACCACGACCGACCCGGCCACCGCCCTGCTCGGCCTCGGCGGCCTCCTGCTGCTCCTCGGCGTCGTCGCGATGCAGCGGGAGGCCGGCACCTGGCTCGTGCTGGCCGCGATGGGTGCCGCGGCCGCGGTCTCCCTCGGCTCCGTCCTGATGCGCCGGCGGCAGGCAGTCCCGGCCGTCGAGCAGGCGCCCACCGAGGACTGATCCCGGGCGCACCGGGGCCCACCTGCGAGGCCCCGGTGCACAGTGGCCCCGAGGGGCCGGCGACGGCGCGGGCCCACCCCACACGGGAGGCCGCCATGTGCCGTTGGCTCGCGTACACGGGATCGCCCGTGACGCTCGACGAGCTGCTCTACAAGCCGGAGAACTCGCTCGTGATGCAGAGCCGGCACAGCCGGCTGGGCGTCGAGCCGATGAACGGCGACGGGTTCGGCGTCGGCTGGTACGACGACCACTCGCCGATCCCCGGGCTGTTCCGCAGCATCGAGCCGGCGTGGAGCGACCGGAACCTGCGCGAGCTGTCGCAGCACATCCGGTCCGGCATGGTCATCGCCCACATCCGCGCGACGACCGGGACCGCCGTGCAGCAGACCAACTGCCACCCGTTCCGGCACGGCCAGTGGCTGTTCGCGCACAACGGCGTGATCAACGGGTTCAGCACCCTCAAGCGGGACCTGCGCATGGCCGTCGACCCGACGCTCTACCCGCTGATCGAGGGCTCGACCGACTCGGAGACGCTGTTCTACCTGGCGCTGACCTTCGGCCTGACGGACGACCCGCCGGCCGCCGTCGCCCAGGCCGTCGGCCTGATCGAGGACGTCGCCCTGCGGCACGGGGTGGCGTTCCCGGTGCAGGGGACGTTCGCGACGACGGACGGGCAGCGGCTGTGGACGTTCCGGTACTCCTCCGAGGGCCGGTCGCGGTCGCTGTTCCGGAACCGGGACGTCGCCGTGCTGCGGGCGCAGTACCCGGACAACCCGGTGCTGCACGGCCTGTCCGACGACACCCGGATCGTGGTCTCGGAGCCGCTCGGCGACCTCAAGGGCGCCTGGCTGGAGGTCCCGGAGAGCACGTGCCTGGTCGTCGAGGACGGACGCGAGGAGCTGGTGCCCTTCGCGCCCGTCCTGACGACGGCCTGACCACCGGCCCGGGGTCAGCCCACCTTGCGCCGGTAGGCCCGCACCGACAGCGCGTACGCCAGCACCAGGATCCCGACCAGCCAGACCAGGGCGACCCACAGGTCCCCGCCGACCGGCTCCTGGGCGAACAGCGCCCGGATCGAGTCGACCACGGCGGTGACCGGCTGGTGCTCGGCGAACCACGCGACCGCGGTCGGCATCGACTCCGTCGGCACGAACGCCGAGCTGATGAACGGCAGGAAGATCAGCGGGTAGGAGAAGGCGCTCGCCCCGTCCACGGTCTTCGCGGACAGCCCCGCGAGGACGGCGATCCAGGTCAGCGTGAGGGTGAACAGCACCAGGATGCCCGCGACGGCGAGCCACGCGAGGACGGTCGTCCCCGTGCGGAACCCCATGAGCAGGGCGATCCCGACGACCAGGACGACCGACGTCAGGTTGGCCGCCATCGACGTCAGCACGTGCGCCCACAGGACGCTGGGCCGGGCGATCGGCATGGACTGGAACCGCTCGACGATGCCGCCCTGCAGGTCGAGGAACAGCCGGTACGCGGTGTACGCGACGCCGGACGCGACCGTGATGAGCAGGATGCCCGGCAGCAGGTAGTCGACGTACGACGCGGTGGACCCGCCGTGGATCGCGCCGCCGAACACGTAGACGAACAGCAGCATGAGGGCGACCGGGGTGACCGCGGTCGTGATGATGGTGTCGGGGCTGCGCAGGATGTGCCGCAGCGACCGGTCGGTGAGGGCGACGGTGTCGCCGACGACGTGGGTGGTGGCGGTGGCGCTCATCGCGGGTCCTTCCCGGCCGGCGTGCTGCCGGCGCCGACGAGGGCGAGGAAGACGTCCTCGAGCGTGGGCTGCTTCTCGACGTACTCGACCCGCGCGGGCGGGAGGAGCCGCTTGAGCTCGGCGAGCGTGCCGTCCTGGATGATCGTCCCCTTGTGCAGGATCGCGATCCGGTCGGCGAGGCGCTCCGCCTCGTCCAGGTACTGCGTGGTGAGCAGGACGGTGGTGCCGCCGCCGGCGAGCTCCTCGACGGTCCGCCACACCTCGTTGCGGGCCTGCGGGTCGAGCCCGGTCGTCGGCTCGTCGAGGAAGATCACCGGCGGGTCGCCGATCAGGCTCATCGCGATGTCCAGCCGGCGCCGCATGCCGCCCGAGTAGGTCGACGCCCGGCGCCCGCCCGCCTCGGTGAGCGCGAACCGGTCGAGCAGCCGGTCCGCCACCGCGCCCGGGTCGGGCAGGTGCCGGAGCCGGGCGACGAGCCGGAGGTTCTCCCGCCCGGTGAGCATCCCGTCGACGGCCGCGAACTGGCCGGTGAGGCTGATGGACTCGCGGACCTCGGCGGCCTGGCCCACGACGTCGAACCCGTGGACCGTCGCCGTGCCCGCGTCGGGCTTCAGCAGGGTCGACAGGATCCGGACGAGGGTCGTCTTGCCCGCGCCGTTGGAGCCGAGCAGGGCGACGATCGTCCCGGGAGCCACCTCGAGGTCGACGCCGCGCAGCACGCGCAGGTCGCCGAACGACTTCTCGACGCCCCGGACGGCGACGGCGGGCGCCGCGGACCCGGCGGTCACCGGACGTCCCCTTCGGCCTCGTCGATCGCCTTCGTCAGGCGGGCGCGCTCCTTGTCGATCCACCGGTCGCCGACGTACGCCTGGGCGAACGTCTCCGCGAACTCGACCGGGTCGTCGCCCACGACGTCGCGGACGGGGGTGCCGTCGGTCGCCGCGCGCTCCCAGAGGTCCGCGAGGTCGGTGAACATCGTGACCATCGTGTCGCCGTCCGTGACGCCGCCCGAGTACATGAGGTACCGGTGCGTGGCCTTCGCGGCGGCGCGGTACGGCTCGGGCAGCGCCTTGATCCGCGCCATGTCCTGCCGGTACTGCTTCTTCTGCTCGAGCGAGCCGGTGAGGGCCTCGATCCACTTCGCGACCATGTCAGTCGTCCCCTTCGGTGCGGTCGGTGGTGCGGTGGGTGGTGCCGGAGTCGGTGCTGGTGGAGCCGGTGCGGTCGGCGTGCGCGGCGCGGAGGTGCTCGATCCGCCCGGCGAGGAAGGCCCAGGTGGTCCAGAAGTCGTCGAGCTGGGCGCGGCCCGCGGCGTTGAGCGAGTAGACCTTGCGCGGCGGGCCCTTCTCGGACGGGACCTTCTCGACGTCGACGAACCCGCGCTGCTCGATCCGGACCAGGAGGGCGTACACGGTGCCCTCGGCCAGGTCGGCGAACCCCTCGTCGCGGAGCTGCGCGGTGATCTCGTAGCCGTACGCGGGCCGCGCCTCGAGGATCGCGAGGACGATGCCCTCGAGCGTGCCCTTGAGCATCTCGGTCATCTGGTTGGCCATCGTGGGCTCCTGTACTCGGTGTCGCTGACTACCGGTACAACGTAACGCTAGGTACCGGTACTTGGCAACACTGAATACCGCAGTTCTTTCGCGGTCGGGCGCGGGCATGCTGAGCCGGCTGGTCAGCCCGCGAGCCCGCCCAGCAGCCCGAGCAGGTCCAGCGCCGTGCCCCGCATCCGGTGCCCGACGTCGCAGGCCGGGTCCCAGGACGCGACGGTCGCGGAGGCGAGCGGCAGCCGGGCCGCCGCGCCGGCGATCACGTCGCGGACCTCCTCCGGCAGGAGTCCGCCCGGTGCCGCGTACCCGTTGGCGGGGGCCACGGACGGGTCGTGGACGTCGAGGTCGACGTGCACGTGGACGGCGTCGGAGTGCGCGGCGAGCGCGTCGAGGGCGGCGGTGGTCCGGCCGGCCCGGACGTCCGGAACGCCGAGCCGTCCGATCCGCGACGTGGTGAGCAGCGCGCGCTCGGCGTCGTCCAGGTCGTGCCCGCCGACGTGCAGCACGCGCTCGTCCGGCACCGGCGCGTGGCCGGGGACGCTCGCGGCCAGCCGCTGCCAGGTGCGGCCGGTCGCCATCGCGAGCGCCATGCCGTCGAAGAACCCGCTGGTCGACGTGCCCGGGAGCTGCAGGTCGCCGTGCGCGTCGCACCACAGGACGGCCACGCGCCGGCCCGGGTCCTGGGCGCGCAGGCCGGCGAGGACGCCGAGCGTCGCCCCGCAGTTCCCCGCGAGCACGACGGGCAGGTCCTGCGGGTGCTCGGCGACCTCGCGCGCCACGGCCCCCATCGCGGCCGTCCCGTGCGCCGCCTCCACCGCGAACCCGCCCGGCACCGTCACGACCGCGTGCCCGACGTCGGCCCCGTGCGCGCCCAGCCGCGCGCTCGCTCCGGCAGCGACCAGCGCCTCCGGCCCCGCGCCGTGCCGCACGCCGCGGCGGCCGGAGTCGTACGGGACCTCGATCAGGCGGATCCGCTGCGACATGCCGCCAGCATGGCCCAGCGTGCCGCCGTCACCACTGGGAGCGCGCGTAGTCCTTGAGGAAGCAGCCGTACAGGTCCTCGCCCGCCTCGCCGCGGACGATCGGGTCGTACACCCGCGCGGCCCCGTCGACCAGGTCGAGCGGGGCGTGGAACCCCTCCTCGGCGAGGCGCACCTTGGTCGGGTGCGGGCGCTCGTCGGTGATCCACCCGGTGTCGACCGCCGTCATGAGGATGCCGTCGGCGAACATCTCGCCGGCGCTGGTCCGGGTCAGCATGTTGAGCGCGGCCTTGCTCATGTTGGTGTGCGGGTGGCCCGGGCCCTTGTATCCGCGGGCGAACACGCCCTCCATCGCCGACACGTTCACGATGTACGTCCGCCGCGCCGGCGACGCGGCCATGGCGGCGCGCAGCCGGCTGACCAGGATGAACGGGGCCGTCTGGTTGCAGAGCTGCACCTCGAGCAGCTCCATCGGGTCCACGCCGTCGACGGTCGCGACCCACGAGTTGGTCTCGGCGACGTCGGGGATCAGCCCGCCGGCGTCGATCGAGGTCCCGGCGACCAGCCGCTCCAGGCTCGCGGCCTCGGCGGTCAGCGACAGCGCGGTCAGCTCCTCCGCGGCGGCGCGCCCGGCCCGCTCGATCGCGAGCGCGGGGCTGCTCAGCTCGCTGACCGACCCGGCGAGCGCGCGGGGGTGCGCGTCGCTCGTGCGGCCGAAGGTGGTGATCATCCGCGCGGCGTCCGCGTCCAGCGGGGCGTCCTCGGCGTCGGCGATCCGCGCGTACGCGCCCGGCGACCGCCGCACCGTCTGCGCGGCGTTGTTGATCAGGATGTCCAGGGGGCCCTGGGCGGCGACGTGGTCGGCGAGCGACACGACCTGCGCCGGGTCGCGGAGGTCGATGCCCACGACGTGCAGCCGGTCGATCCAGTCGGCGGAGTCGTCCATCGCGCTGAACCGCCGGACCGCGTCCTTGGGGAACCGGGTGGTGATCGTGAGGTCGGCGCCGTCGCGGAGCAGCCGCAGCGCGATGTACATGCCGATCTTCGCGCGGCCGCCGGTGAGCAGCGCGCGCCGGCCGGTGAGGTCGGTGCGGGCGTCGCGCTTGGCGTGGTGCAGGGTCGCGCAGTCCGGGCACAGCTGGTGGTAGAACGCGTCGACGACCGTGTAGTCCTGCTTGCAGACGTAGCAGGCGCGCGGCCGGATGAGCGTCCCGGCGATGGCGCCGGTCGCCGACGAGGTGATCTGGATGCCGGCGGTCTCGTCGTCGATGCGGCCCGGGCTGCCGGTCGCGGTGGCGGCGACGACCGCGGCGTCGGCCTCCGCGACCAGCCGGCGCTTCTCGCCGCGGCGGTGCTTCTTGGCGGCCTTGAACATCGCGGACGCGGCGCGGCGGGCGGCGGCGTGCTGCGGGTGCGTCTGCGGCAGGGCGGCGACCTGGTCCGCGACGCGGAGGAACGTGGCGAACTCGGCGGGGTCGACGCCCGGGGGCACGTCGGCCGTCGGGTCGAGATCCGTGCCGGTCGCGAGGTCGAGGTCCTCGTCGGCGGGCCCGTCCGGGTGCTGCGCGGGCGTGGTCGTCTGCGCGCTCATGCGCCGTCCGTCCTGGGTGGGGAGAAGGGCGCCGCGGTCGCGCGGGGCCCGGAGGATCCTACGGCGCGAACCCGCGGGAGCCCACGGTGGGTCTGGTCACACCGCGGTCGGATCAGCCCTGGCGCTCGCGACCCCGCCGGCCGCGCCGCCCACGCCGCCCGCCCCGGTCGCCCGCGAGCCGGGCCCGGCGCTCCTCCTCGCGCTTCGAGTACGTGGCCGCGCGGATCGCGTCGTCCGACTCCAGCCCCGACCCGAGGCCCCCGCCGACGGTGGCGGCGGACGCGACGAACCAGGACAGCAGGAACAGGTCGCCGTACCCCAGCGTGCTGCCGAGGTAGCCGCCCATGACGGCGGGGTCGAGGACGAACAGCGCCCAGGCCAGGTTGACCACGTAGAGCATGAGGTAGCAGACGACCACCCCGATGACGAGGGTTACCAGCGTCGAGGTGTTGTAGAGGCGGGACCGCTCGCGGGCCTCCGGGGAGGAGTCGTCCGGCCGGTCCCACAGCTGCCCGTCGACCACGAGCCACCCGACGACCAGGGCCACGGAGGCGACCGTCGCCACCGCGAGGCGCCACGTCGACAGGGACCCGGCGAGGAGCCACACCGTGGAGTTGATCGTGGCGACGGCGCCGGTCGCGAGCGCCGCGACGAGCGCGGACTTCAGGCCGGGGACGAGCAGCCACGGCCGGTTGGCGAGCACCATGCCCACGAGGAGCCGCCCGCGGCCCCGGACGCGGGGCAGCGGCACCCGCTCGTCGTCGGACGAGGTGGCGTCCGCCATGCCGCCGACGAGCTCCCGGACCGCGTGTCGGGCGCGCGCGTGCATCCGGAGGCCGCCGAGGGCGGGCAGCGACAGGACAGCCGCCCGGCCGCCCGGGTCCACCTTTGTCAGCAGGTACCGGCCGTCGTCGTCGCGCAGCGGCAGCTCGGTGAGGCCGACCACGAGGTCCCAGCCGTGCCGGCTCGCGTGCTCGGCCAGCCGGTCGATCGCGGTGCCGACCTCCTCGGAGCCCACGGTGAACGGCTCGCTCACCACGTCGACGTCCCAGGTCGCGCGGTCCGGTCCGCGCGGCGGGTCGAGGTCGCCCATCTGCTGGGCGATCTCGGTGGGTGACGCGGGATCGGCCACCAGGCCGACGCGGATCGGGTCCACCCGCGTCAACGTATCCGCGGTCCGCCCCGGCGGCGACCGCTCAGGCCGGGGCGGACGACCCCGCGAGGGTGCGCAGGACGGTCGCGTGCCGGACCAGGAACGCCCGCTCGTCGAGCTTCTTGCGCCGCAACCAGCCGGTGACCTCGTCGTTGTGCTTGCTCGCGTTGCAGGACGCGCACGCCGGCACGACGTTCTCGAGCGTGTAGCGGCCCCCTCGGGAGATCGGCAGGACGCAGTCGCGCTGGAGCGCCGGGCCGGGGGCCCCGCAGTACGCGCACGCGCCGCCCCACGCGGCGACGAGGTCCGCCCAGTCGGTCGCGGTCAGGTCGTTGTCGGCGAGCGCGACCCGGCGCCGGCGGCGCTTCGCGTAGCGCGCGCGGGTCGACGGCGACGCCCCGGACGAGACCTTGCGACGGCGGACCACGCCGCGACGCTACCGCCCCGCCACCCCGGGGCAGTTCGTCCCGCGCGGGCGTCGGGGGGACACTGGGGGCAGCAACCGCCATCACCACGAGGAGTACCACCGTGCCGCAGGGAACCGTCCGCTGGTTCGATACCGAGCGAGGGTTCGGCTTCATCGCGCTCGGCGACGACGCCGAGGACCTGTTCGTCCACGCGTCCGAGATCGTCGGCCAGGAGGGCCCGACGTCGCTGCGCGAGGGGCAGTCCGTCGAGTTCGAGGTCGGCGAGGGCGACCGCGGCCCCCAGGCGCGCCAGGTCCGCGTCACGGGCGACGTGCCGGCGGACGCCGCGCTCGGCGTGCTCGGCACCGTCAACTGGTACGAGCCGGCGAAGGGCTACGGCTTCCTCACCCGCGAGGACGGCCAGGAGATCTTCGTGCACAGCTCGGCGATCGTCGGTGGCGGCGTGCTCACCGACGGCCAGCCCGTCGCGTTCCTGGTCGTCGAGGGCGAGAAGGGCCCGCAGGCCGACCACGTGCTGCCGCTCGCGGCCGGCGCCGGCGTGGGCGCGCCCCGGGGCGCCGCGCTGAACGACGGCGCCGACGGCACCGTGACCTGGTACGACGCGGGCAAGGGCTTCGGCTTCATCACCCCCGACTCCGGCGACCAGGACATCTTCGTCCACGCCCGCACGCTCACCGGCGGGCTGACCGAGCTCGCCGAGGGCGACCGGGTGAGCTACCGCGCCTCGGAGGGCGAGAAGGGCCTGCAGGCCCAGGGCGTGCGCCTCGTCGGCGGCTCCGGGCGCGGCGGGCGCGGCGCGCCGTCCCGTGGCGACCGCCCGTCCCACGGCGGCCAGGACCGCTCGTCCCGCACGCCGCAGCGCGGCGGCCAGGGCGTCGTCGCGCGCTACGACGCGGAGCGCGGCTTCGGGTTCATCGCGCCCGACGACGGCGGGCCGGACCTGTTCGTCCACGTGTCGGTCCTGCAGCGCGAGGAGGCGCTCTACGAGGGCGACCGCGTCCGGTACCAGGTGCGGCAGAGCGACCGCGGCCCGCAGGCCGACCGGGTCGAGCTGATCTGACCTCGCGCCCGGCCGGTGCCGGGCTCACCGAGAACGCAGAAGATGCGGGGTTCACGCAGGTCGAACCCCACATCTTCTGCGTTCTCGGCTGTAGGAAGTCTTCGAACTTGTCGCTAAGACGACCCTTGACCTGTTGATTGACAGGTCCGCTCGCTCGGCGGCGTGTCACCTTGTTGTCGATATCCTCAAAGTGTCCCCGCGCACGTCCTCGCCACCCGGAGCGCTCCGCGCAGCGCACTGCTGACGCGCATCGGCTGGGGCGGGTCGCTCGCGCAGGTCGCGCGCGGAGCCGGCTACGCGTCGCCAGCGGACCGAGGCAGGGGCTCGGAGAGGTAGTCCAGGTCAAGCGCCTCACTCCGGTTGACCCGCGATAGCGAGAACTCGTCGGCGGTCACCAACTCGTGTCGGACAGATCGCACCGTCTCGCGAAGATTGTGGCGCGCCGCCTCGGCCTCGCACTGCTCGGCCCAGGCCTGTGCGAGGAACTGCCACAGCCAGTACCTGAAGTCGGGTGTTGCGTCTGCTTTGGTGAGTCGCTGTGCAATGAGGCTCGGTTGAAGCTTGCTGCTCGAGTCCCGAAGCTGCTCCTCGAGTCCCGGTGGGAGGTCCGGTAGATCGTCGCCGTCTGGTCCGCCGGTCGGCAATGCGCCCGGTTCCAGAACGACGATGAGCGTCAGGTCGTGAGGGGTGTTGGTCCAGCCGTCGGCGACCTCGATGCGAAGAGCGCTGACCATCCCCAGGACGCTGCCGAGTGGCGTGGCTGGCTTTGGTGCCTTGCTCGCGAGCGCATCGCGAAGCGGCTGGAGGCAGGCGACGACCGGATCCGGGAAGGCGTAGCGGCCGAAGCGTCGAGCGACTGCACCCGAGAATCGCCGCACGGCGACGTCGTCGGACACGCCGGCGGTCCGGTTCGCCGATGCGAGCCGCGCCTTGTGCGCCGTCGCGATGACGTCGAGATCGGCAAACAGGTCGGGGCCGACTGCCGCAAGGTGGGCGTACCGCGGGCGCTTCCCGTCTCGCGCCTCTCGTGCGGATGTGGTTTCGAGCCGGGTCACCGGGGCCAGCTGGATCAATGGGCGCGACGGCTGCGACGCGTCACAGGATTGACTGACGACGGCCACCCCGAGGTCACACCGGTGCTCGACCGGCCGGCCGCCGCCATCGACGACGGTGAGTGAGTCGATGGCAAAGACGTCACCCTGCCGCCACTCGACGCAACCCAACGGTACGTCGAAGGCCTTCGCCGGGCCGCTCCGCGCATTCGTCTCACCTTGACCGCGCGAGAAGTAGCCGCGCAGTCTGGTCCAGAACCGACTCACGGTGTGCTCAGGCGTCTCGGCGCTCACGTGTGGATGGGCGGCTCATCCGACAGCGCGCCCAACAACTCGTGAACCGCGAACGGCTGGCCCGGACTGTCGCCCGCCGCGTGCCGCCGCCTGAAGTTGTCGACGACGCTGTAGCCCTCAGCAGGGACTGCGAGCAACGCCGCTCTCACGGCGTCCGGCTCGGTCGCAGCGATCGAACGGACGGCGCGCGAGAACTCGCGCAGCACGGCGGCATTGCCCTCGTTCATGCGCCCGCCGTTGGCCCACAGATGCACCGCGCGACGCGAAACGCCGAACACTCTGCCGAGCTGGTCCCAGGTCAGGCCGCTGTGGTTCTTCAGCCAGAGAACCTCCTCCTGGTCGCTCAGCGTCGCGATCCCAGCCTTTGACGCTTCTTGACTGGCTGCGGCTTCAGTCCTCTTCGAGGAGCGCCGCGCTTCGCCAGTGGCGACGACGGCAGCGGCGGCAGGCGCGGTTGCCGCCGTGGTCAGGAGTCCAAGACCCGCCCCTACGTCAGTACTCAACGGCTCGTGCTGCGGGCGCCACGAAGCCGGCACGACCGTGCCCGACAAGCAGCCCGCGACCAACGCGGACGAAGCGATGACGACGACGACGCCACGAGCGGCGAACGCACTCGTCCGCGAGTCGGCCATCTGCGGAACGGAGCTTCCGGTGAGGGCACCGCTCGGCACTAGCGCCGTGATGTCGTCCAGAACGGCGCTCATGGCGTCTCACCTCCAAATGCCCGGAGGAAGTCGTCGGTGACGGCCCACCTGAAGAACTGATACGCGCGGAGCGCCAGCTCTTTCGTGACCGCGTCGATGTCATCCGCGGCGTACTGGTCCGCGGGCTGCCACGTGCGATACGCATCGAGGTCGAGCAACCAGGATGGCCCTACGGCGGCCGCCATCGTGGGGTCGAGCACGACGCCAGGTGGTAGTAGACCGCAGCGCACCTGAAGACCCGTGTCAGCAGGCAATTTGTACTGATATTCGCTGACGCCTGACACCGCGACGCCATCACCGGCCGGCGCTGCCACGAGACCGAGCACTTCGTGACGGACAAGCTCGGACAGCCGATCGAGGTGTGTCTCCTCGAGCCGGTTCACGTACCGCACGCCTAGTCGCTCCACGTAGGGAGGGCGCGCGCGATCAGTGAACGCTGCCCACGCCTCGGCAAGGCGCTCGGCGAACTCACTTCGCCGGGTGTACCTGCTCGTTTCAATGGTCAAGAAAGTTGTTCCGAAGCTCACGCTCCAGAGCCGATCCGGTGAGCTCAGCTTCCACAGCCGCCCACCTCCCGGGGCCTGCGATACCCCATCCGGCGTGATCGTGACCTGCATCTGCTGGCCGATCTCGATCAGCGGGTAGCGCGACGACAGCGCGGCCGCGACGCCCCTGGCGTGCCCCTCCTCATCGGCAACGAAGGCGGAGAAGGCCGGGAACCTTATCTGGGCGAGGCTGTTGACCAGCGGTGCGCTCGAGAGCGGCACGTTGCCAGGTGACTCATCCTTGAACGGAACATCTCTCACGAGGCTCTCCACGCTTCACACTCTACTTCACACTGGGGAAGCGCTGTTCTATCGCGAGCCACTGACATCGGGCAAGAAGCGCGCACCCCACCGAGGGCGGCGAGCGCTCCTCCGCGGGCCGCCGACGCGGGCGGGGCACAGTCGCCGCGCGGCCTACCCGGCCGCTTTCGTCAAGGCGGGGGCGGTTGACCCTAGCGGTGGGTGGGGCGCCGGGGGAATGCCGCGGACTGCTGCGTAGTTGAGCCCAGCAGACTCAAGTTCGCAGTCGCGGAGTTGCACCGCGACCGACCGCGACGCAGACTTGAGCGCAGCAGGCTCAAGGCGCCACCGCCCCGCCCCGGGACGGCCGCAGCGCCCGACCACGCAGCACGACGAAGGAGCACAGACATGGCACGAGCAGTCGGCATCGACCTGGGCACCACGAACTCCGTGGTCGCCGTCCTCGAGGGCGGGGAGCCCACCGTCATCGCCAACGCGGAGGGCTCGCGGACGACCCCCTCGGTCGTCGCGTTCTCCAAGACCGGCGAGGTGCTCGTCGGCGAGGTGGCCAAGCGCCAGGCCGTCACCAACGTCGACCGCACCATCTCGTCCGTCAAGCGCCACATGGGCACGGACTGGTCCGTCGAGATCGACGACAAGAAGTACACCGCGCAGGAGATCTCGGCCCGCGTGCTCGGCAAGCTGAAGCGCGACGCCGAGGAGTACCTGGGCGAGCCCGTCACCGACGCGGTCATCACCGTCCCGGCGTACTTCAACGACGCCGAGCGCCAGGCGACCAAGGACGCCGGCCAGGTGGCCGGCCTCAACGTCCTGCGCATCGTGAACGAGCCGACCGCGGCCGCCCTCGCCTACGGGCTGGAGCGCGGCAAGGAGGACGAGCTCATCCTCGTCTTCGACCTCGGCGGCGGCACGTTCGACGTCTCCCTGCTCGAGGTGGGCAAGGACGACGACTTCTCGACGATCGAGGTCCGCGCGACCTCCGGCGACAACCGCCTCGGCGGCGACGACTGGGACAACCGGATCGTCGAGTGGCTGGTCGGCCAGGTGAAGAACTCCACCGGCGTCGACCTGTCGAAGGACAAGATCGCCCTGCAGCGGCTGCGCGAGGCGGCGGAGCAGGCCAAGAAGGAGCTGTCGTCCGCGACCAGCACCAACATCAGCCTGCAGTACCTCTCGATGTCCGAGAACGGCCCGATCCACCTGGACGAGAAGCTCACCCGGGCGCAGTTCCAGCAGATGACGGCCGACCTGCTCGAGCGGACCAAGGCGCCGTTCAACGCGGTCATCCGCGACGCGGGCATCAAGCTGGCCGACATCGACCACGTCGTGCTCGTCGGCGGCTCGACCCGCATGCCGGCCGTGGCCGACGTCGTGCGCGAGCTGACCGGCGGCAAGGAGCCCAACAAGGGCGTCAACCCGGACGAGGTCGTGGCCGTGGGTGCCGCGCTCCAGGCCGGCGTCATCAAGGGCGACCGCAAGGACGTCCTGCTGATCGACGTGACCCCGCTGTCCCTCGGCATCGAGACCAAGGGCGGCGTGATGACCAAGCTCATCGAGCGCAACACGGCCATCCCGACCAAGCGCAGCGAGATCTTCTCGACGGCCGAGGACAACCAGCCGTCGGTGCTGATCCAGGTGTTCCAGGGCGAGCGCGAGTTCGCCCGGGACAACAAGCCGCTGGGCACGTTCGAGCTGACCGGCATCGCGCCGGCCCCGCGCGGCGTCCCCCAGATCGAGGTCACCTTCGACATCGACGCCAACGGCATCGTGCACGTGTCCGCCAAGGACCGCGGCACGGGCAAGGAGCAGTCGATGACGATCTCCGGCGGCTCCGGCCTGCCGAAGGACGAGATCGACCGCATGGTCAAGGAGGCCGAGGCGCACGCCGCCGAGGACAAGAAGCGTCGCGAGGAGGCGGAGACCCGCAACTCCGCCGAGCAGCTGGTCTACTCCACGGAGAAGCTGCTCACCGACAACGACGACAAGCTGTCCGACGACGTGAAGACCGAGGTCCGCTCGGCCGTCGACGACCTGAAGAAGGCGCTCGAGGGCGAGGACCTGGCCGAGGTCACCGCGAAGCAGACCGCGCTGGTCACCGCGTCGCAGAAGATCGGCGAGGCGCTGTACTCGGCGAACCAGCAGCCCGAGGGCGCCCCGGCCGGCGAGCAGCCGACCGACGGCCCGACGGCGTCGTCCGCGCAGGACGACGACGTGGTGGACGCCGAGATCGTCGACGACGAGGGCGACAAGAAGTGACCGACCAGCCGAACCCGCAGGGGCGCGATCCCGAGGAGGAGGCCCCGCGCGTGACCGACAAGCGGCGCATCGACCCGGAGACGGGGCAGCTGCGCGAGCCGACCGCCGAGGAGCAGGTCCTGGCCGAGGCCGAGGCGGCGGCGACCGCCGCCGAGGAGGCCGTGGTGCTGGAGGGCCTGGTCGAGGCGCAGAAGCTCGCCGCCGAGCGGCTCGACGAGCTGCAGCGGCGGAACGCCGACTACTTCAACCTCGAGCAGCAGTACTCCGCGTACGTGAAGCGGTCCAAGTCCGAGGCGGTCACCGCCCGGGACCAGGGCGTCGCGTCCGTCGCCGAGGCGCTCATCAGCGTCCTTGACGACATCGAGCTGGCCCGCCAGCACGGCGACCTGGTCGGGCCGTTCGCGTCGATCGCGGAGAAGCTCGAGGGCACCCTCGGGCGGTTCGGCATCGAACGCTACGGCGCCGCCGGCGAGCCGTTCGACCCGCAGGTGCACGAGGCGCTCATGCACGGGCACTCGGCCGACGTCACGGAGCCGACGGTGCAGCAGGTGCTGCAGCCCGGCTACCGCATGGGCGAGCGCGTGATCCGCGCCGCCCGGGTGGCGGTCGTCGACCCGGAGGCGTGACGGGCATCATCAGGACCCACCGGCGGGGGCCGCGTCGTCACAGCGCGGCCCCGGCCGTGGGGTCGAGCCCGGTCCGGGGCGGGACGCACGCCCCGGGGGACCGGACGAGAGAGCGGAAGGAGGCGTCGTGAGCGGTCAGGACTGGCTGGAGAAGGACTTCTACGCCGTGCTCGGCGTCGCCAAGGACGCGGACGCGGCCACGATCAAGAAGGCGTACCGCAAGCTCGCCCGCACGATGCACCCCGACCACAACCCGGGGGACGCGGCGGCGGAGGCGAAGTTCAAGGAGGTCGGCGAGGCCTACGCGGTGCTCTCCGACCCCGAGCAGCGGCAGCAGTACGACCAGCTCCGGGCGATGGCCGGCGGCGCGCGGTTCCGCGCGGGCGCGGGCGGTCCGGGTGGTGCCGGCGGCGCGAACGGCGGCTTCGAGGACCTGTTCGGCGGGGTGTTCGGCGGCGGCGCCGGCGGCACCCGCGTGCGGTTCCCGCAGGGCGCGGGCGGCGGCACCGCGGGCGGCAACGGCGGGTTCGAGGACCTGCTGGGCGGCCTGTTCGGCGGGGGCGGCGGCTTCGGCCAGGGCCGCACCGCCCGACGCGGCGCCGACCTGGCGGCCGTGACCACGCTGCCGTTCCGGCAGGCGGTCGAGGGCTCGACCGTCGCGCTCGGCGTCGAGGGCCGGACCGTCAAGGCCCGGATCCCCGCCGGCGTCCGGGACGGCCAGAAGATCCGGCTGCGCGGCAAGGGCCGCCCCGGGGAGAACGGTGCGCCCGCGGGAGACCTCGAGGTCACCGTGCGCGTGACGCCGCACCCGGTGTTCGCGCTGGACGGCAACAACCTGCGGGTGACCCTGCCGGTCGCCTTCGACGAGGCCGCGCTGGGCGCCGAGGTGCCCGTGCCGACCCTCGACGGCGGGCAGGTGCGCCTGAAGATCCCGGCGGGCACCCCGTCGGGCCGGACGCTGCGGGTCAAGGGCCGCGGCGTCACCACGGCGAGCGGCACCGGCGACCTGCTGGTCACGGTGCAGGTCGTCGTCCCGCAGCGGCTCAGCGCCGCCGCGAAGGAGGCCGTGCAGGCGTTCGGCATCGCGACGTCCGGCGAGGACCCGCGGGCCGACCTGCTGGCGCGGGCCAAGGACTGACGGGTCGCCGCACCGCGGGGCTCCGGCCCCGCGGTGGGCCGACCGACGACCGGAGGAGGTGGCGGGGATGGTCTCGGAGGACGCGCAGGTCTACGTGATCTCGGTCGCCGCCGAGCTCGCGGGCATGCACCCGCAGACCCTGCGGCAGTACGACCGGCTCGGGCTCGTGCAGCCCGGCCGCACCCGGGGGCGCGGCCGCCGGTACTCCATGCGCGACATCGCGACGCTGCGCGAGGTGCAGCGGCTCTCCCAGGAGGAGGGCGTGAACCTCGCCGGCATCAAGCGGATCCTCGAGCTCGAGTCCGAGGTCGACCGGCTGCGGCGCCAGGTGGAGTACCTGCGCGCGTTCGCGGAGCCCGGGCGGCGCGTGTTCACGGCGCACCCGTCCGGCGACGTCGTGGCGATGGGCCGCGGCCAGCGCCGGCGGGGGGCCGCGGACGGCGGCGCGCCCTCGGAGGACCCGCGGGCCGTGGGGGCGCGCGGGGCGATCGTGCTCTGGCGGCCGGGTGCGCGCTGAGCGCCGGCGCCGAGCCGTCCCCAGGCGCGGCGCCGTGCCGAGGGTCGGCGCCGTGCCGCGG